>NZ_JANSJB010000015.1:0-19908 GCF_047462355.1 Synechococcus sp. H55.9
TTTTAACTATCCGGCGCCCACCCATCTCTACACTATCATATTCGTCAGCAGCTGCAGATGGGGATAAGAGACAGCCCCTCTCCCAGAGGGAGAGGGGGGATGGGGCTCAAAAGTGCTGGAAGGCGTGCTGGCGGCTGAGGGGTTGTCCGTCACTCAACCACACCGTTCCCTGCGGATCCCAGCCGGTTACTTCCCCAATCCAGGTCGCCCCCGGCAACTGTTCCAGAAGGCGCTGGGCCAGCGCGGGCTCGGCGCTGAGCAACAGCTCAAAATCTTCCCCGCCGTAGAGCGCCCACTCCAGGGCTTGGCCCGGAAAAACATGTTGCAAAGCCGCCGAAATCGGGATCCGCTCCGCCTCGATCCGCGCCTCCACCCCACTGGTCTGGCACACCTGCACCAGAGCATCTGCCAAGCCATCGCTGGTGTCCATGCCGGCCAGGCGCAAAGGATCCGGGATCCCTTCCAAAAGGGGTAATAGATCCAAGCGCGGGCGCGGATATTGGTGCGCCCTGATTAACTGCTCTCGCTCGGCTGCCGCGGCTGAGGATCCCTGTTCGGGATGGAGCAGCAGCTCCAGGCCGGCCCGCGCGTCGCCATGGGGCCCTGTTACGATCAGCCAATCGCCCGGCTGGGCCCGTTTGCGCTCAATAGCCCGCCCCGGCTGTACCGATCCCAGAGCCGTGATCGCCACAAACCGCTGCGGCGACCGACACAGATCCCCCCCTACCAATTCCGCTCCCCAAGGGGCACAACAGGCTTGCATCCCTCGATAGAGCTCCTCCACCCAAGCCACCGGCGTGGATCCCGGCAGGCCCAGGCCCACCAGCAAAGCCAGGGGACGGGATCCCATCGCCGCCAGATCCGAGAGATTGGCCGCCACCGCGCGCCAGCCCACTGCATGGGCCGGGGTGGTTAAGTCGCTGAAGTGAACCCCCTCCACCAAGACATCGGTGGTCACCACCAACTGCCCCTTGGGAGCGGCCAACACTGCCGCGTCATCCCCCACCACCTGGTCAGGGCAGTAGCGCTGTACGATCTGCAACAGCCCTGCCTCGCCAATTGCTGAGATCTCCAGGGGAAAGGGATCGCTGCTTTGCTGAGGAGAGCTGTGAGAAAGACCGGAAAACAAAGGCACCTTTTGCGGACAAACAAAGCGGAAAGAGAGATCTGGATATCAGGATCCAATAGTGCCATGGGCAAGCCGGAGAACTTTATTCTGCCGCTCGCTGTCCAATCAAGGCATAGAAGGGATCCCCGCCTCCTCCTGCCAACAAGCTCAGCCAACCCATGGGGGCAGGCCGCTGGATGGCCTCGACAATCTCGAACCCCGGCACCGACTTAAAATAGCGCTTGACCAGCTCCACCCGCTCTGCTTCCGAGCTGTCCCGCCAAGCCTGAATCGCCTTCTGGAAAAACATGCGGTTGGAGAAGCTGACAATGAAAAGGCCCTGGGGCTTGAGGATGCGGTGCACCTCGGCAAACACCTCTTCCGGCTGCTGCAGGTATTGCACCGAAACCGTATTCAGCACCGCATCGAAGGATTGATCTGGGAAGGGCAGAATTGGGTTTTGGTTCAAGTTCTGGATGAAGAAGTGATGGAGCCGGGGGTTGGCCGCCAGTTCCTCGGCATTCATCCCATGCCCCTCCACATGGGCAAAATCCATCTCCGGCGGCAGATGAGAAACCCAACTGCTCATCAGATCGAGAATGCGGGTCTGGGGCCGCAAATACCGGCGGTACAGGTCGGTGAGCTGGCCGATAAAGCCGGCATCCACGTGGGTTACAAAGCGGGGATAGTCATAAAAGAAGGCATCGTCGCTGGGATCCAACTTGGAGCGCTGCCAATCTTCAAGAACCGCCATGACAAAAATCCTTTGCAAAGCTTAATCAAAGCTAACACTTTGGAACCCTCAGAAAGGGGGCGGGCGTGATAGCGTAGCAGGGCGACGGTGGCAATTTTGCGAGGGACTTCTTGCCGTGATGTCTGCGTCTTACGCTTCTTCGACAGCTCGCTCCTCTTCTGCCGCTGGCTTTGGCCTGCGCGACTATGTAACCGAGCTGCAGCTCCACATGGCCCTGCAAGCCCGCAGCCTCACCCCGTCTCTGGACGTTTCCCCAGCTCAGGACAGCCCCCAGGCCCTGGTGCAGCAGGCGCAAGCGGAGCTGGAGAAGTCCGTCTCCCGCCAGTGGCTTTGAGGGGCACAGCCTGAGCAGAGGTGCTCAAGCCAAACTCTTGCGCAGCACCCCCTGCACCAGCAGAACCGACACCACCACAAACCCCGTCAATAGGCCCAGGGATCCCGCCAGGGTGAGGTCGCCCCAGGGGGCCTGCAGTACCACATCGGCAAAGCTCCAATGGCTGCTGCGGTAAACATGTCGAATCGGCTCGATGGCAAAGGTGAGCGGGTTGAGGCTGGCCACCCAGCGCAGCCAGGTGGGCATAAAGCTGAGGGGAGCCAAAGCCGTGCTGGAAAAGATCAGTGGCAGATTCACCAAAAAGATAAAGGCCAGCAACTGCTGGTGCCCCGGCATAGCAAAGGCCAGGCCTAAGCTCAGGGCTGTAAAGCCCAAGACCAACAGGCCCACGATCAGGGCCACCACCGCCAAGCCCCGCCCGTCCGGGATCCCGGCTCCGAGGGCATAGTCTGCCCCCACGATCACCGCCGTCTGCAGCAGCGCCAAACTGACGATGAACAGGCTAGAGGCCAGCACAATGGAAAAGCGAGAGGTGAGGGGAGCCACCAACAATCGGTTTAAAAATCCAAATTCCCGGTCGAAAATCACCGGCACGCCGGCATTCAAGGCCCCGCCGAAGGCCGTAAACACGATCACCCCTGCCCCCAAAAACTGGGTGTAGTTTTGTCCGGCCCCGAAAATGCCGGCAGGGGCATTCTGGAACAAGGCCCCGAACAAAATCAACCAGAGCAGCGGCTGGATGATGCCGACCAGCAGGGTTGTGGGGCGACGCTGCAGTTGGATAAACAAGCGGCGGGCGAGGGCAAAGGTCTCCTGCCAAAAGTCGGCTGTAAATAGAGGAATTGGGTTGGATGGGGTTGGGGAAGCAGCAGAGGTCATACCAAGGCTCCTGCAAAGTTTTGAATGAGGTAGGGATCGGGAATCAGGGAAAAACTACTTCTTTTTGCCCAGGTTGGCTTCGGCGGCAGCCAGCTCCGCATCCAGGAGCGTTTGCCCGGTTGCCGCCAAATACACGTCATCCAAGCTGGGACGGGATTGGGTGCTGCTGAAGATCTCCAGCCCGTGGGCCTCGAGCTGGGCGCGGATCTGGCTGAGGGGATCCTCCCCATTGCGCTGCACCACCAGGTTGAGGGCGTTGCCCTGGGCGCTGTTGATCACCACTTTTTGGACAAAGGGCAGGGATCCCAGCAGTTCGGCCCCCCGCTGGGCCAGTTCTGGCGGCGCAAACTCCTGCAGCTTGAGAGTGATGCGCTCGCCGCCGACGCGGGCTTTTAGCTCTTCTGGCGTTCCTTCGGCAATTACCTTGCCGCGGTCGATGATGGCCACCCGGTCGGCCAACAGGTCGACCTCCTCCAGGTAATGGCTGCTGAGCACCACCGTAACGCCGGTGTTTTTAAGTTGGCGCAGAAAGTCCCAGATGGCCAGCCGGCTGGGGATATCCAGGCCCACCGTGGGCTCGTCCAAAACCAGCACCTGCGGCTGGTGCAGCAGTCCTGCCGCCAGATCTAGGCGTTTGCGCAAGCCGCCAGAGTAGGTGCCGATGCGTTGGTCGGCCCGGTCGGCCAGCCCCAGCAATTCCAGGACAGCGGCGATCCGCTCTTGGGCCAAGGGGCGAGGCAGGTGGTAGAGATCGGCCTGCAACTGCAACAATTCTCGCCCCGTCAGCACCTTATCCAAGGCCACCTCCTGGGCAACAAAGCCCAGCTTTTCCCGTACCGCCTTGGGATTTTGGTTGACCGGGATCCCGCACACCTCGATCCGACCTGCGTCAGGGCGCAGCAGGGTGCACAGGCAGTGCAGAGTGGTGGTTTTGCCGGCGCCGTTGGGGCCGAGAAGGCCGTAGATCTGGCCGGGCTCTACTTGGAAGGAGACATCTGCCACGGCCACTGTGGAGCCGTAGCGCTTCTGGAGTTGTTCTACCAAGACTGCAGGGGTATCTGACATGGGCATCCACCTTTCGCTCCTTCTAGGCTATCAAGCCGCTCAGGAGAAAGGGGGGGCGCCCCCTCTCGGCAGCTCTGTAGCCGCCGACTCCCTGGGATGGTGGGATCCAGACCGAGGCTCAGGATATAGTGGTTCAGGCGACGCTGAGGGGCTGCAGGTGGATTTTCGCCGATTTCCCGCTCAGCCCGCTCGCGCCGAACGGTCGCCAATGTCTGTTGTGGGGAGGAGATGAATGTTGAAACCAGAGCTCGCCCGCTGGCCTGCGCATCCCACCTGTGCGGGCCCGACTTCCCCTCTTCAATCTCTCATCCAAAATCTCATCAAACCTAAACTGGGATCTTTTGCAGCTTGGGCGATCTTGGCGCTCGGCCTGGTCGGCTGCGGCGAGGCGACAACTCCGCTTAGCCCGCTGGAAAATGCCTTTTTGCGAGCTGACGACTTTGAAATTACAGGGGGATCCCCGACAGCAGGCGGGGTGGGGCCCTACCTTCAGTTCAACGTGCGGCGGCAGCGGGACAACCAGATCTTGAATCGCCCCTTCAACGTCTATGTGGAAAATGCGGGGCTGGCGGAAGGGCGACCTCCTCTGGTCGATAACCAAAACCACCCCATCCTTCTCCAACGCTCGGTGGCTTTTTTGGGCAACGGCCTGGACTTGAACAGGGATGGCCAGCCGGATCCGCCTCCCAGAGAACCTCCCAGCCTCGACAGTAGCCCGCTGCTGCCCTATGCGCCGCCCAACAACTGGCAAAGCCGCGCCGTCCTCGCCTACGTCCCCCGCCAGGCCAACATCCCCGGACGGGGCCCCGGCGACCGCTTTGGCCTCTACTTCTCCTCCATCCTGTCCTACAGGGGGCAACTTCGCTTCCGCGCCCGCGACGAGCTGGGCAACGCTCCCGCCCGCATCTTTGAGGTTACTTATCCCCCGGCACCCAGCCGGGCCAACGTCACCGTCACCTTGGCCAACGTTAGCGCCAGCGCCCAAGAACCGGTGCTCATCGCCATCTGTAACCAGTTGGGGGCTGCTGCCGTGGTGGGCCTGCGGAGCGGCACCTTTACCGAGCTGGTGGATCTTTTGCCGGCCCCCAGCTTGCCGGTGGATCCCAGCTTGAGCGAGCCCATCCGCTACGTGGCCGAAGCCTATCAGTTCAACCGCGAGCGAGCCGTTATCCGCGTCTCCCAGAATGCTGCGGATCCCAGCCGCATGAGCGTTCCCCTCTTGGGATCCGAGGGCACAACCGGCAGGGCAGACTTGACGATGGTGAACTCCACCGCTGATCGGCTCACCTGCTTTAACGACCGGCTCTCCGATCTGCGCAATACATTTTCTGACTTCTTCAGATAACAATTAAGCCACAGCTTTCCACCTGCCGGTTTGCAGCAAGCGGAGCCAGTAAAAGCTGGAATGTACGGCCTGGCTTTCCCAGATCGTCCAAAGTCTGCTGAAGAAGCTAGCCGAAAAAACTCGAAAAATCTGTTCATGGCAAGCTTTTTTGGCTTTCCTGGCTTATTCGATTGCCCTATTGGCAAAATCTAGCCCTGACTTGGGCCTAACCCCTTTTCCTGTCGGATTGGATTGCGATATGCTGGTTTTCCAACTCTAAAATGTGATCGACTCCGAGCTGTTTTTCTGCCCATGAATCCCCATCGCTCCCAGGCTTCGGTTCCTATCCTGCAGGAAAACTGGCACTTTCAAGAGCGGGATGCCTGCGGCGTTGGGTTCCTGGTGGATCGCCAGGGGAGGGCCAGCCACGAGCTGCTGCAAAAAACCCTCCAAGCTCTCACCTGCATGGAGCACCGGGGCGGCTGCGGCGGGGACAGCCAAAGTGGCGATGGAGCCGGCATTACCACGGCCATTCCCTGGGCGCTGCTGCAGGCAGAGAGGGAGGAGATCCGAGCTTGGGATCCCCGCCGCAGTGCTGTGGGCATGGTGTTCTTGCCCCCGGATCCCGCCGAGTGCCAAGCAGTGCGGCAGCTCATCGACGACTACTTGGCCACCACGGAGTGGGGACGGCCCCTCTGGCGCCGGGTGCCGGTCAATCCGGAGTGCCTGGGGCCAATGGCGCGACAAACCCTGCCTTCTATCTGGCAAATGCTCCTCACCCATCCCAGGCTGGAGGGGGATGAGCTGGAGCGACAGCTCTATTTGCTGCGGCGGCGCCTGCGGCGGCAGGTGGAAAGCCGATTCGGCTTTTACTCCATCTATTTTGCTTCCCTCTCCTGCCGGCTCATCGTCTACAAAGGCATGGTGCAGTCAGCCGTGTTGGGCCAGTTTTACCGCGATCTGCACAACCCCCTCTACACCACCGCCTACGCCACCTACCACCGCCGCTTCAGCACCAACACCCTGCCCCGCTGGTCGCTGGCCCAGCCCTTCCGCTACCTCTGCCACAACGGCGAGATCAACACCTACCTGGGCAATGTCAACTGGATGGCTGCCCGCGAGCCCTCTTTGGCCCATCCCCTCTGGGGCGAGGCCATCGAAGAGCTCAAACCCGTCATCGATCCCGGCACCAGCGACTCGGCAGGCTTGGATGCGGTCTTCGAGCTCTTGATCGCGTCGGGCTACTCCAGTCAGCAGGCGATGATGGCGCTGATCCCGGAAGCCTACCGCCACCAGCCGGAGCTGCAGGATCACCCGGAAGTGGTGGACTTCTACGAGTTTTTCGCCGGCCTGCAGGAAGCGTGGGACGGGCCGGCCATGGTGGTCTTCTGCGACGGCAAAACCATTGGCGCCACTCTAGATCGCAATGGCCTGCGCCCGGCCCGCTACGCCCTCAGCCGCGATGGGTTGCTGGTGGTGGCTTCAGAAGCCGGGGTGGTTCCCCTGCCGGAAGCCGAGATCCTAGAAAAGGGGCGGCTGGGACCAGGGCAGATGCTGACGGTGGATCTGCAAAGTGGCCGGCTCTACAAAAACTGGGAGATCAAAGCTCGGGTGGCGGCCCAACACTCTTATGGGGAATGGCTCAAGACCTGCCGCGTCCAGCTGGCCAGCCAAGACTTTGAGGTTGCCCCGCAGCTTGCGGAGGAGCAGTTGCTGCAGGTTCAAACCGCCTGCGGCTACTCCTCGGAAGATGTGGAGATGATCATCGAGGAGATGGCGGCCACAGGCAAGGAGCCGGTTTTCAGCATGGGGGACGACGCGCCGCTGGCGGTGTTCTCCACCCAGCCCCACCCCCTTTACGACTACTTCAAGCAGCGCTTTGCCCAGGTCACCAACCCGGCCATCGATCCCCTGCGGGAAAGCTTGGTGATGTCTTTGGAGGTGTACCTGGGATCCAAAGGCAACCTGCTGGAGATCCGTCCGGAGCATGCTCGCCTGCTGCACCTACGCAGCCCGGTGCTCAACGAGGCGGAGCTAGCTGCCCTGCAGCGGACGCCTTTCTCTTGCCGGACGCTGCCCATCCTCTACCCGGTAGCCGCTGGGCCAGAAGGGCTGGCCGCTCAGGTGCGAGCCCTGTGCCAAAAGGCGGCGCAGGCAGTGCGGGAGGGGGCCGAGATCTTGATCCTTTCGGATCGCGGTCTCAGTGCTGAGCAAGCCTTGATCCCGCCCCTGCTGGCCGTCGGGGCTGTCCACCATCACCTCATCCAGGAGGGGCTGCGCCTACGCGCTTCTCTGGTGGTGGAGACCGCCCAATGCTGGAGTACCCACCACTTTGCCTGCCTGATCGGCTATGGGGCCAGCGCCGTCTGCCCCTACCTGGCCTACGAGGCGGTGCGGCAGTGGTGGCACAAGCCCAAGACGCAAACCCAAATGGCCACCGGCAAGCTGCCCCAGCTCTCTCTGGCCGAAGCCCAACTGAAGTACCGCACGGCCATCGAGGCGGGCTTGCTCAAGATCCTCTCCAAGATGGGCATTTCTCTGCTCTCCAGCTACCACGGGGCGCAGATCTTCGAGGCCATCGGCCTCAGCCAAGAGGTGATCGAGCTGGCCTTCCGCGGCACGGTATCCCGGGTCGGGGGGATGACGCTGGCAGATCTGGCCCGCGAGGGCATGGCCAACCACTGCCGCGCCTTCCCCGAGCTGAGCGCGAAAAAATTGGAGAACTTTGGCTTTATCCAAGCGCGGCCCAAGGGGGAGTACCACATCAACAGCCCGGAGATGGCCAAGCTGCTGCACAAGGCCATCGCCTCAGGACAGCCCGACCACTACGAGATCTACCGGGCCCATCTGCGCCACCGCCCCCCCACAGCCCTGCGGGATCTGCTGGACTTTCGCAGCGACCGGGATCCCATTCCCCTAGAAGAGGTAGAGCCGGCCACCGAGATCTTCAAGCGCTTTGCCACGGGGGGAATGTCGCTGGGAGCCCTCAGCCGCGAGGCCCACGAGACCCTAGCCATTGCCATGAACCGCATTGGCGGCAAGTCCAACTCCGGCGAAGGTGGAGAAGATCCGGAGCGCTACATCCCCATCACCGATGTGACGCCGGAGGGCACCTCGGCGCGCTTCCCCCACCTGAAGGGCCTGCGCATGGGGGACAACGCCAGCTCGGCAGTGAAGCAGGTGGCTTCGGGCCGCTTTGGCGTGACGCCAGAGTACCTGCTCAACGCGCGGCAAATCGAGATCAAAATTGCCCAGGGAGCCAAGCCGGGCGAGGGCGGACAACTGCCGGGCAAAAAGGTCAGCCCCTACATTGCCAAGCTGCGCCGCTCCAAGCCGGGGGTGACCTTGATCTCGCCGCCGCCCCACCACGACATCTACTCGATTGAGGATCTGGCCCAGTTGATCTTCGACCTGCACCAGGTCAACCCGCAGGCGCAGGTGTCGGTGAAGCTGGTGGCGGAGGTGGGCATCGGCACCGTGGCGGCGGGGGTGGCCAAGGCCAATGCCGACATCATCCAGATCTCCGGCCACGAGGGAGGCACAGGGGCTTCTCCTTTGAGCTCGATCAAACACGCGGGGGCGCCCTGGGAGCTAGGCCTGGTGGAAGTGCATCACGCCCTGCTGGAGAACGGCCTGCGGCAGCGGGTGATTCTGCGGGTGGACGGCGGCATTCGCACCGGCTGGGAAGTGGTGATGGCGGCCATGCTGGGGGCGGAAGAGTTTGGCTTCGGGACAGTGGCCATGATTGCCGAGGGGTGCATCATGGCGCGGGTCTGCCACACCAACAACTGCCCGGTGGGGGTGACCAGCCAGAAAGAGGAGCTGCGCAAGCGCTTCCCCGGCACTCCTGACCAGGTAGTAACTTTCTTTACCTTTGTGGCCGAGGAGGTGCGCCAAGTCCTAGCCCAACTGGGCTACCGCTCCTTGGAGGAGGTGATCGGCCGGGTGGATCTACTCTGCCCCCGTACCGACGCGGCTCTGGAGAAAACCCAGTCCCTCAACTTGGACTATCTGCTGCGGACTCCCCCCGGCTTCGATCCCCACCAGCGGCCCGAGTGGATAGACCATGAGCTGGTGCATGGCAACGGCCCGGTGCTGGACGAGGCAATCCTGGCGCGGCCCGAGGTGCAAAAGGCCATCGAGACCTGCGACACAGCTACAGTGGAGCTCCCCATCGCCAACACGGATCGCTGCGTGGGCGGACGCATTGCCGGCACCCTGGCCCGGCTGTATGGGGATACCGGCTTTGCCCGACAAGGGGGGCTACTGGATCTGCGCTTTGTGGGCAGCGCCGGCCAGAGCTTTGGGGCCTTTACCTTGGCGGGCATGCGCCTGACCCTGACGGGGGAAGCCAACGACTACGTGGGTAAGAGCATGTGTGGCGGTGAAATTGTCATTCTGGCTCCCCCAGAAGCTCCGCGGGATCCAGCAGAAAACGTCATCCTAGGCAACACCTGTCTGTACGGGGCCACCGGCGGATCCCTGTTTGCCAACGGCCAGGCGGGAGAGCGCTTTGCCGTGCGCAACTCCGGCGCTCAGGCGGTAATCGAGGGATCCGGCGACCACTGCTGCGAATACATGACCGGCGGCGTGGTGGTGGTGCTGGGGCGGGTGGGCCGCAACCTGGGGGCGGGCATGACCGGCGGCCTGGCCTACGTGCTGGACGAGGAGGGCAATTTCCCCGCCAAGGTCAACGGCGAGATCGTGCGCATCCAGCGGATACAGACGGCGGCGGCGGAAGCGCAACTGAAGGGCCTGATCCAGGAGCACTACCGCCGCACCCATTCCCCCAAAGCCGAGCGCATCCTGCAGAACTGGGAGCGCTACTTGCCCCTGTTTTGGCAGGTGATCCCGCCTTCGGAGGAGGGGAGTGAGCTGACGGATCCGGCGCGATCCCAGCCGGTGGCGCTGCCGTCGTAGGGGATCCGGGGCCTGTCGGTAACACTTCTTATCCCCTCGACGGCCAAAGAGGCTGGTAAACTGCGAGAGTATACTGGCCTTTTCATCCTGTAACCCCTATGAGTTCCACTTTGCAAGCTGCCCAAACCCAGGCGCGAGTGCCCACTGAGACCATCCTGACACCGCGCTTCTACACCACCGACTTCGAGGCCATCGGCAAGATGGGGTTAGGCGATCGAGAGGCCGACTTCCGGGCCATCCTGGAGGAGTTTCGCGCCGACTACAACCGCCACCACTTTGTCCGCGGCGAGGAGTTCAACCAAGACTGGGAAAGCCGGCTTGATCCGGAGGCGCGGCGGCTGTTTGTGGAGTTTTTGGAGCGCTCCTGCACGGCGGAGTTCTCTGGCTTCCTGCTCTACAAGGAGCTATCTCGCAAGCTGAAGGAGACCAACCCGGTTTTGGCTGAGTGCTTTGCCCTGATGAGCCGCGACGAGGCCCGCCACGCCGGCTTCCTCAACCGCGCCATGGGCGACTTTAACTTGGCCTTGGACCTGAGCTTTTTGACCAAGCACAAGTCCTACACCTATTTCGCGCCCCGCTTCATCTTCTACGCCACCTATCTCTCCGAGAAGATCGGCTACTGGCGCTACATCCTTATCTACCGCCACCTCGAAGCTCACCCCGAAGACCGCATCTACCCCATCTTCAACTTCTTCAAGAACTGGTGCCAGGACGAGAACCGCCACGGCGATTTCTTTGCCCTCATGCTCCTGAGCCAGCCGCGGCTGCTCAAGGGATGGGTGGCGGAGCTGTGGTGCCGCTTCTTCCTGCTGTCGGTGTTTGCCACCATGTACCTCAACGACGTGGGCGAGCGCCCGGATTTCTACCGTCTCATCGGCCTGGATCCCCATACCTACGACATGGAGGTGATCTACAAGACCAACCGCGAGGCGGCCAAGGTCTTCCCGGTGGTGCTGGATGTGGAGAACCCGGAGTTTGTGCGCCGGCTGCAGAAGTGCGTGGCCAACAACGCCAAGTTGAGGGAGATTGCCCGCGGATCTGGCCCCTTCAAGGGCCTGCGTAAGCTGCCCCTTTACCTCAACAACGCCTACCAGTTCCTGCAGCTGTTCCTGCTCAAACCGCGCAAAGCTGGCTTTTACTTGTGGGAGCAGCCGGAGCCTCGTTTTGAAGAAGCGCCTGTTTCTGCTTGAGCGGCTCTTGATTCCAGCTCAGTATCGGTAAGCCTCGTAGGTCAGCCATGAACATCGCCGCCGAGATTACGCCCCTCTTTTTGTTGGGAACGCTGGCGTTTTTGGGTTGGGGTTTCTGGCGAGCCCGCCGGCGGGGATCCCTGGCCGTCTGGGTGTGGTTCCAGGGATCCCTGCTCCTTTTGCCGTGGGTGGTCTTCCTGGGGCTGCTGCTGTTTGGGGTTTACCTCAGCTTTGCTGGCTTCCTGCTGCTATTGCTGGTGTTCACGGGGCTCTACATTGCCGTGGGGCGCAAAACCCGCCAGTTGGCCCAGCAGGAGCTGCAGGCGCGGCGACAGCAGTTGGCCCAGATGGAGGAGCGGCAGGAAATCCCCTCGGAAGGGGCTGGGGAGACGCCTGTCGAGCAACCTTTGGTCTTGCGGGGCATCTCTGCGGAAGATTTGCAGGCGATTCAATCCATCTTCGGTCTGGACACCTTCTTCGTCACCGAGACCATCCCCTATGGGGAGGGGGCGATCTTCAAGGGCAACCTGCGCGGCGAGGCAGAGGTGGTGGTGCCCCTGCTGACAGAAAAGCTGAAGGAACGAGTGGGCGGCCGCTACCAACTGTTTTTGGTGGAGGATGCCTCGGAAAAGCCGGCGGTGGTGGTCTTGCCAGATGAGATTGTCAACTACCGCGCTTCGACAGGGGCACAGATCCTGGCTGCGGGCCTAATGATAGCTAGCTTTCTGGCCACTTTGGAGGTGGGGGCAAATCTGTTGGGCTTTCGGCTGTTGGAGGCGCCGGGGCGCTGGGTGGAGGCCCTGCCGGTGGCGGCGGGGATCTTTGCCATTTTGCTGGTGCACGAGACCGGACACCGCTGGATGGCCGGCAAGTACGGCGTACGCCTCAGCCCAGCTTTTGTTATTCCCAGTTTGGGGATCGGCACGCTGGGATCCCTAAACCGCATCCAGTCGCCGGTGCCCAACCGCAAGGCCCTGTTTGACATTGCCTTTGCCGGCCCGGCGGCGGGGGGTCTCCTTTCCTTGGTGGTGCTGCTGGTTGGCCTGAAGCTCTCCGGCTCCGGTGGCCTATACGTGCCCACGGAGATCTTCCGTAGTTCCATCCTGGTGGGCACGCTGGCGCGGCTGGTGCTGGGATCCCAGTTGCAGGCGGAGCTGGTGCCCATTCACCCCTTCGTGGCCGTGGGCTGGATTGGCCTGGCCATCACCGCCTTGAGCCTTTTGCCGGCAGGGCAGTTGGACGGCGGGCGGATCGTGCAGGCGGTGTACGGGCGCAAGACGGCGGCACGTGCCACAGTGATTACCCTGATTGCCCTGGCGGTGGCGGCCATCAGTAACGTTTTGGCTCTCTACTGGGCGCTGCTGATTCTCTTTATTGCCCGCGAGCCGGAGCGTCCGCCGCAGGATGAGATTACCGAGACCGACGGCCAACGGGATGCCTTGGCGCTGCTGGCCCTCTTTTTGATGGTGATGACCCTGCTGCCCATTGCCCCGGCCTTGGCGGGCTTCCTCAACCTCCCCAACGGCTAAAGTCTGGGAAGCTCGATGTCGCCGCCGGGAAAGGGCTTTGGTCCCAGCCGAGATAATAGAGAGAAGCACCTGCAGCGCCTGCTGCTTCAGGCTGTCCACCATCACCAGGCGGGGCAACTGCAGGAGGCCATCTCCCTCTACCAACAGGTGTTGCAAGCCCAGCCCGCCCACCCGGAGGCGCTGCACCTCTTGGGGGTCTGTCGGCAGCAGCAGGGATCCCTGGAAGAAGCCATTGCCCTGATGCAGCAGGCCTTGGCGCAGCAGCCGTGGTTTCCCGACGCCCACTTGAATTTGGGCATTGTTCTCAAGCAGGCGGGGCGGCTGGGGGAGGCAAAAGCCCACCTCCAGCAGGCCTTGGAGCAGGGGGGACCGGATCCGGAAGTTCTGTACCAGTTGGGACTGGTGCTGCGGCAGCAGGGGGAGTTGGAGGCGGCCCTGGTGCCGCTGAGGCAGGCTCTGGAGTTGCAGCCAGACTTTGCCGATGCTGCCTATACGCTGGCCATCCTGCTGCGGGACTGTGGCCGGGAGGAGGAAGCGGCAGAGCTGTTCTACCGCCTCTGGCAAGCCGATCCGGCCGATTTGGCGGCGGCCCTGGGCTGGTGTGTCAGCCAGTTGCCCCTGCTCTACGACACCTCTGAGCAGATCCCAGTTGCCCGGGAGCGCTACCGCCAGGCCCTGGAAAAGGTCAGGGCCCGCTGGGCACAACTGCCGCGGGATCCCAAAACCCTGGAGCGGGCGGCTGCTGGTGTTGGCTCCGTCCAACCCTTCTTTTTGCCCTACCAGGGCCAGAACGACCGCGAGCTGCAGCACCTGTACGGATCCCTGGTGGGGGAGGTGATGGCGGCCCGCCACCCCCAGCCCCCCGTTCTCCTGCGGCGCCGTCCTGGGCGGCTGCGGGTGGGCATCGTCTCCGGCCTGTTCCGGGATCACTCTGTTTGGAAGATCCTGACCCACGGCTGGGTAGAAGCTTTGGATCGCTCCCAAGTGGCCCTCTACGGCTTCCACACCTCGGCCGTCCAAGACGAGATTACGCGCTCCCTGCCACCGCGTTTTGAGCAGTTTATAGCCGGATCCCGCAGCTTGGCGGAGTGGCAGGCGATCATTCGAGAGGCGCAACTGGACGTGCTCCTCTACCCGGAAGTGGGCATCGATCCCGTCTGCGCCCAGTTGGCCGCCTTGCGTTTGGCCCCTGTGCAGGCCATGGCCTGGGGACATCCGCAAACCTCTGGCCTGCCGACGCTGGACGTTTTCATCAGCAGCGAACTGATGGAGCCGTCGGATGGGACCGGCCACTACACCGAGCAGCTCCTGCCCCTGCCCGGCATCGGCACCTACTACATTCCTCTGGCTATTGACCCCGCCCCTGTGGACTGGCCAGCCTGGGGTATGGATCCCGATAGGGTGCTCTACCTCTGCGCCCAATCTCTGTTTAAGTACCTGCCCCTGTACGACGAGGTCTTCCCCCGCATTGCTCGGGAGGTGGGGCGGTGTCAATTCCTGTTTTTGCGGGGCCGCCTCTCCCAAGGGATCCGCCAGCGCTTTTGGCAACGGCTGCAGCGGGCCTTCCGCGCCTACGGCCTGGCCGCGGAAGACTATGTGCTGCTGCTGCCGGAACTCTCCCCCGCCCAATATGCCGCCTACAACGCCCTGGGAGATGTTTACCTGGACAGCATTGGCTGGTCTGGCGGCAACACCACCCTGGAAGCCCTGCCCCACGGCCTGCCCATCGTCACGCTGCCGGGATCCCTGATGCGGGGTCGCCACACCTACGCCATCCTGCAGCAGATGGGGATCCACGCAACCATCGCCTCTAACCTAGATGAGTATGTCCAGATTGCCGTGCGGCTGGGCCTGGATGACCGCTGGCGCGAACAGATGGGCCAGCAGGTAAAAGCCCGCCAGGAGCGCGTCTACCGGGATCCGGCCCCCATCCGCGCCCTGGAAGCCTGGTTGCAAAGCCTATAGGTGTGAGAAATCACAGTCGTTTCAAACAAGATTGAGACGCCCTCACCCCCAGCCCCTCTCCTTTGTGGGAGAGGGGAGCTAGAGATCAACCAGCAAGCTATTCCATAACTGCTTGCTATAAAAAAGGGATAGAGCGGCAAGGGATCTACATGGCCGGTTAGGAGCGCAGCGCCCGCACAAAGGCCACCCAACCCAGGCTGAGATAGCGCTCCAGGTGCAACCCCACCTGCTGAAAGTGCTCACGCAACTGGGTTTCTGAGAAAAACCGAAGGCCGCTTGCTTCCAACCACCGCTGCACCATCTGCCCCCATCCCTGCACCTGCTGGCTGTGCATCGAGACAAACACCCCTCCCGGTTGCAAAACACGGGCAACTTCCCGCAGACAGGGATGCAAAGGCACTTCGTTCAGGGTGGCGCCGCTGATCACCGCCCCAAACGTTCCAGAGGCGAGGGGAAGCTGTTCGGCTCGGGCCCGCACCAGGCTGTAGCGCTGCCAGTGGGGCTGCGCCTGTTGGGCTGCCTCGGCCAATACCCCTGCCGCATTGTCCAAGCCGATCACCGTCCGCTGCGGATCCCTGGCCAGGAGCAAGCGGCTCCAGTACCCCCCTGCCGTGCCCAAGTCCAAGACGGGATCCGCCTCGCCCACCAGTTCCGCCAGCAATTGGCCTTCCCGCTCGCTGCCGAAGCTCTCTCCCGACAACAGCGACAGTGCCCAAGGCCGCCAGAGGCGATCGTAGCCCCAGGCAAACCCGGGCAGATGGGCAATGGCCTGAGCGGGAGTGAGCGGCCAGTCCGGCAAGGTGGCCAAAAAATCCACCGCTCCAAAGGCGGTGATGGGGTAAATTTGCCCGCAACTGGGACAGTAAACCCGATCCGCCGCGGATCCCGGCTCACGTCCCGGTGACAGGTTCAGCCCGTCTTGACCACAGCTCAGGCAGCGGTAGAGGTGAACCGGCAAAGCAGAGAGCATGAGACAGCCCAACGCAACCCACAACCCGCAAGGCAAAGAGGGCAGCCGCCGGGACCCAACCCCCAACAACCGCCCTCCCAAGTTAATCCATGCAACACCCCAGACCAACCATCTAGAGAGGATCCCTCAGATCAACTTTGGACTGGGCAAGCCGACCTTCTCTGGGATGGGCACATACTCTGAGACAATCGCCCGGAACTCGTCCCCATCCAACGTCTCCCGCTCTACCAAAGTATCGGCCAGGCGATCCAGCAGAACGCGGTGTTCCAACAAAATTTGCTTGGCTTTCTGGTAGCAGCTCTCCAGGATCTGCCGCACCTGGCGGTCGATCTTGGCGGCCACGTCCTCGGAGTACTCGACGCGGTTCATCCAGCCGCCGCCCAAGAATACCTCGTTGTTGGGCGGATCCAACATCAGCGGCCCCAGCTCGGACATGCCAAAGCGGGTCACCATCTGCCGCACCAGATTCGTGTTCTGCTGCAGGTCGTTGCTGGCTCCGGTGGTCACTTCCGAGTAGCCGAAAACGATCTCCTCAGCCGCCCGACCGCCAAAGCCCACAACCACCCGATCCAACAGCCAAGCGCGGCTGTACATGCCGGAGTCGATCTGCTCTTCGTTGGGCAGTTGCTGGGCAAAGCCACCCGCGCCGCCGGAACGAGGAATAATCGTCACCTTGTTCAAGGGATCCGCATGGGGCAGCAGCGTCATCAGCAGAGCATGGCCGCACTCGTGGTAAGCGATCAGGCGCTTGCTCTTGCCGTCCAATAGCGGCGGCTTGGTCAGGCCGATGGTGATGCGGTCGATGGCATCGTCGATGTCTTGGTTGGTGATGGCCATGCGCTGACGGCGGGCCGCCAAAATGGCTGCCTCATTGAGCAGGTTGGCCAGATCCGCACCAGCAAAGCCGGGAGTGCGGCGGGCAATGGCCTCCAGGCTGACCTCTTCTGCCAACTTTTTGTTGCGGGCATGCACGCGCAAGATCTCGTAGCGCCCCTTAAAGGTGGGCCGATCCACCGTAACCTGGCGGTCAAACCGCCCCGGACGCAGGAGAGCCGCATCCAACACATCCGGGCGGTTGGTGGCCGCAATCACGATGATGCCGGTGTTGCCCTCAAAGCCGTCCATCTCCGTGAGCAACTGGTTCAGGGTTTGCTCGCGTTCGTCGTTGCCACCGCCGATGCCGGCCCCCCGCTGTCGGCCCACCGCGTCGATCTCGTCGATGAAGATGATACAGGGAGCATTCTCCTTGGCCTTCTTGAAGAGATCCCGCACGCGAGAGGCCCCCACCCCGACAAACATCTCCACAAACTCAGAGCCGGAAAGGCTGAAAAAGGGCACCCCTGCCTCGCCAGCAATGGCTTTGGCCAAGAGGGTTTTACCCGTCCCCGGCGGCCCCACCAGCAACACGCCTTTGGGGATCTTGGCCCCCACCGCGGTGAAGCGCTCCGGCTTCTTCAGAAAGGTAACCACCTCTTGCAGCTCTTCTTTGGCCTCTTCGATCCCGGCCACATCGTCGAACTTAACACCGGTTTTGGCTTCCATCTGGAAGCGGGCCCGCGACTTGCCGAAGTTCATCGCCTGCCCGGGGCCGCCCGCTCCCCCACCGGCGCGCCGCAGGAACAAGAACAGCCCCCCCAACAGCAGCACCGGGATGATCAGGTTGCCCAAAATCGCCCAGAAGGCGCTGCCGTCGCGGGTGGGCACCACGGCCACCTCGATCCCCTGCTCGGTGAGGCGATCCACCAGTTGCGGCACGGTGTTGGGCAGCAGGTTCACTCGGTAGCGGGTGGAATGCTGTGTCTGCGGATCGACAGCTGTAACTTCGGCAACCAGGTTGTTGTCCGTGAGGCGCACATCGGTAACCCGCCCCTCCTCGACGTAGCGCAAAAAGCGATCGTAGGTGAGGGCAGAGGCCAGGGCAGCGTGGGCAGGAACCAGACCAGATCCCTGCCAGAGACAAAGGCCCAGCACAAGGGCGATCAACCAGCGCTGGGCAGATAGAGGCTTGTTCATAAGGAAGAGGAACACCCGGTGATTAAAAGTCCTTTAACAAACTTAACCTGTCCATCCTGGAAGACACAACCCTGCCCTGGCCTCGATGAGATCTCCAACTCCAATGAACTTGAGATCTTGCTGATGGGGATCCCTGCCGGAGTGGGATGATCCCCTGCAACTAGGCCGAGCCGGAGGATCCCAGCCGATCCAGCCCATAGACCCGCCGCCACATTTGGTCGGCCAGAGCGGCGGGCAGCAGCCGCATCAGCCCCAGCGCCACCTTGCCGCCGGTGAAAGCAGTGTAGCGGTCGGAAGGGTGGGGATCCGTCATGGCTCTCAGGATCGGCTCCACCACCTTCTCCACCGGCCAGGCCATTTTGTTGAACGAGCTGGCCAGATCGGCAGTTTTGTCCAAGATCGCCTTGTAGGGGCCATTTGGGTTGACAACAGCAGCAAAGGTCTCTTCAGCCACGCGGCCAAACTCGGTGGCCACCGGCCCCGGCTCGATCAAGATAACCTTGATGCCGAAGGGGGCCACTTCCACCCGCAGGGCGTCGCTGAGGGCCTCCACGGCAAACTTAGTGGCGTTGTAAACCCCACTGAAAGGCATCGACATCTGGCCAGCCACCGAGCTGAGGTTGAGGATGCGGCCGCTGCCTCGTTCCCGCATTTGGGGCAAGAGGGCGCGGGTGAGGGCGTGCAGGCCAAACACGTTGACCTCGAACTGGCGTCGCATCGCCGCCACATCCACCTCTTCCACCGGCCCCATCTGGCCATAGCCGGCGTTGTTCACCAGGATATCCACCCGGCCAAAGCGATCCAGAGCCTTTTGGGCCAGCGCCTCCACCTGGGCCGTATCGGCCATGTCGGTGGGCACCACCAGCGCTTCTGTCCCCTGCTTCTCCACCAAGTCCTTGACGTTTTGTAGCAGCCCCTCTCGGCGGGCCGCCAGCACCAAGCGGGCCCCGCGTTTGGCCGCTTCCAGGGCAACGGCCTCTCCAATGCCGGCAGAGGCTCCGGTGATCAGCACCACCTGATTGGCAAGTGAAGGCATGGCTTTCTTTCCTGCAAACTTTTTCCATCCTAGAAGGATTTCCGGGATCCCTGGAGAGGGGCAACCCCGCCCTTGGAGTTTCCGTATTCGGCACCCGGTATTGTGGCTATGATTAGATGAACCCGGGAAACGGCTAGGGTAGAGCTCGACGGACGAGTTCTTCTTGGGCGGGTGTCTTCGGGTGTGAAGTAGCGAGTTGCGGGTAGGATGCAGCGACTGTGAAGTACTTCCGCAGGCGAGTTGGCCGAGGTCGAGCTCCGTTGCCGGGGGCGGTTACCGAGGCTCGGTTGGCTCAATTGCTCAGGGCAGCGGAGGCTAACTTACAGGCCAACTCTGAGCTACGCCAACAGCAGCAAGAACAGCAGCGACAACTGGAGGCCGAGCGCCGCCACAGCGAAGCCCTGCGCGATGCCACGGCCGACTTGCGCACCAGCGTGATGGAGTTGCGGGAGGGGCAAGCCTTTTGGCAAAGCCAGGTGGACGAGCTGCGCTCTTGTCTGCGGGATTTGCTCAAGGAACAAAGCGAACTGGTGCAGATCATCGCCCAGCAGCAGCACATCCTGAAGGACTGTAAGGAAGTCATCCGCGCCATTCTGGAGCAAATGCGGGATGACCACCGCGACTTCCGCTCCGCCATCGGCATTTTGCTGGAGGAACTGCACCAAACCGTGCGCTGCCTGGTTCTCAAGTCGGGCGGCACCCTTCCCAAGCCTGTCCGCCACCCCGAAGCGCCGGATCCCGGCTCCCAGCCGCCTGATTCTGCCTCGCCTGGGGATGGCTCTCTGTCCTAGCAACCCAGACTTCTGCCTTCCCCGAACGCT
>NZ_JANSJB010000015.1:20008-33574 GCF_047462355.1 Synechococcus sp. H55.9
CAGAGCTATCCAATCCCGCCCTCCGGCTGGGGCCAAAACAGGCGCAACTCCCTAACCTGCTCCCCCTTGACCAACAGGGAGCCGCCGCCGGACCGGCCTTGCAGGGGAATTTCCTCAGGAGAGAAGGAGTGTACCCGTTCGGACTCCGTGATCACATCGACTTGCAGATGGGGGTGCGCCGCCAGATCGGGGGGGAAACCCACCAAGCCCACCAAGCCATCCCCTTTGTTGGAGAAGTGAAAGGCTGACACGCCCACTTTACCCTGCTCCAGGATGGGTATCTCGCCCAGAGGCAGCCGCTTCAGATAGCCCGACCGACTGGCCAAAATCAGGATCCCTTGCGGGGGCAGCAACGCCATACCGGCGATCTGTTCTGTGCGCCCCAAACGTAGGGCTAGGGATCCCATAGCTGCCCGACCCATCAAGGGGATCTGTTCGGCATCCAGCCGCAGCACCCGCCCGGCGGAGGTGGCGAGGACAACGCTGTAGCCTTGGTGGCCGGGATGCCAAAGGGCCGCCCAGCCCAGCTCGTCCCCTTCTTTGAGTTTCAGGACGGTGGATCCCCGTTGGCTAAGGCCCGTCAGCTCCGCCAGGGCCACCCGCTTGATCCGCCCCTGCCGG
Organism: Synechococcus sp. H55.9; assembly: GCF_047462355.1. Lineage (NCBI taxonomy): Bacteria > Bacillati > Cyanobacteriota > Cyanophyceae > Synechococcales > Synechococcaceae > Synechococcus > Synechococcus sp. H55.9. The sequence continues at coordinate 20,630 of NZ_JANSJB010000015.1, forward strand.
CTGAGCACCACCAAAGTGGCCTCGCCGGGAGAGTGCTCCGCACCGCTGACGCGAACGGGATCCAACGGGAAGGTGGCAACGATCGGCTCGGGGTTGGGGAGAAGGGTGACCAGAGGTACCCCCCGCGAGGAGCCGGTGCTGAGGGGGATCCCTTCGCTGGGCACGGTGAAAGCTTTGCCGCTGGCGGTGAGCACCAAGATTTCCTGCTCTGGGGTCACGCATTCCAGGCCGACCAGAACATCTTCTCCCAATTCCCGTTGCGCCGGATTGCTGCGGGAGCGAGGCCCAGGCAGAGGCAGGCGGCGCACGTAGCCTTTGCGGGTAAGTTGCAGCAGGAAGCGGGTGTCTTCGCCGACTTTGCCACTGGGGATCTGGGCCTGTTCTGCCTCCAGCTCGGCTTCCGAAAGGATCTGGGTACGGCGCCGGTCGGCAAAAGTTTTCTTCAAGTGGCGCAGCTCTTTTTTCAGGTAATTCAAGAGCTTGCGGCGATCTTCCAGCAGCCCCTGCAGCTCGGCGATGCGGGCCTGCAGCTCGGCCTGCTCCTGGTGCAGGCGCTCCCGCTCCAAGGTTGTCAGGCGGCGCAGGGGCATGGCCAAGATTGTCTCCGCCTGTTGGGGGGTGCAGCCCAGGCGAGTTTGCAGTTGGGCTTTGGCCGTGGCGCTATCGGGGGCTTGCCGCAGCAGGTCGATCACCCCCTCCAGATCGGCCAGGGCCAGCACCATCCCCGCCACCTCTTCCGCTTTGCGCTGTACCCGCTGCAGTTCGGCGCGAAACATCCGGTTGAGAGTGGCCTCGCGGAATTGCAAAAAGTGCTGCAAAATCTGCTTCAAGCTGAGCTGCTGGGGTTTTCCCTCCACCAGGGCCAACAGGATTACCCCGAAGGTGTTCTGCAGGGGGGTGAGCTTGTACAACTGCTGCAGAACTGCCTGCGGGTTGGCCTCCCGCTTCAGCTCCACCACCACGCGAATGCCGCTGCGATCCGACTCATCCCGCAAGTCGGCAATGCCGCTGAGGCGGTCTTGGGCGACCAACTCTGCCACCTTCTCGAGCCAGGCGGCTTTGTTCACCTGGTAGGGAAACTCGGTGATAACCAGGGCGGGCCGGCGGTGGCGTCCTCTGCCCGGCTGGATCTCCTCAAAGCGGGCCACTCCCCGCAGGGTGATGGAGCCGCGCCCGCTGAGGTAGGCCTCGCGGATCCCTTGGCTATCAACGATTTGGCCGCCGGTGGGAAAGTCCGGCCCTGGGATCCAGCGCAACAGCTCTTCAGGGCTGAGATCGGGATGGTCGATCAAAGCCAGCAGGCCGTCCACGACTTCTCCCAGGTTGTGGGGCGGGATGTTGGTGGCCATGCCCACGGCAATGCCGGCAGAGCCGTTGAGGAGCAGGATGGGCAGGCGGGCCGGTAGAACGGTGGGCTCCGCCTGGGATCCGTCGAAATTGGGCATAAAGTCCACAATTTCTTCGGAGATCCCCTGCAGAAGGGCCGTGTGGCTCAGCTCCGCCAGCCGACACTCGGTGTAGCGCATGGCCGCCGGCGGATCGTCGTCCACCGAGCCGAAGTTGCCGTGCCCCGCCACCAGGGGGTAGCGGCTGGAAAAGTCTTGCGCCATGCGCACCAGCGCGTCATAGACCGCCTGATCCCCGTGGGGGTGATATTTCCCCAGCACGTCCCCCACCACCCGCGCACACTTGCGGTAGGGGCGATCCGGGGTCAGGCCCAGCTCGTGCATGGCGTAGAGGATGCGGCGATGCACCGGCTTGAGGCCATCCCGCACATCCGGCAAGGCCCGCCCCACGATCACGCTCATGGCGTATTCCAGGTAGGAGCGTTGCATCTCCCCCTGCAAATCGGTAACGATCACCCGCCCTGAACGGGATCCCCTACCCGATCCAGATCCCAGTCCGTCGAGAGTCAGTTGCTGAGTCATGGCAAACCGGAGCGGAACGCTTTCCAGGTTACTGTAGCCGTTTCTTTGGCCCTTGCGAGGTGGGATCCCATTCTCAAGGCCAGCCTGTTGCTAGCCGTTGTTTGTTGGCGTATCAATGGGCGTAGCTCTGTCCCTCCTAGGCCGGCCAGTCAGCTTGGGGTTTTCAATCTAGCGGAGTTTGCACTTTTGCCGGCAAAGGAAGGATTCTCGGCAAGGATCTGGCGCTACTTGGTTGGGCTTTTTCTTCTCACTTCTAGTCGAGATATGGTCGTTCCAGGCTAGCTTGAGACAGCTCCCTCACCCCCGGCCCCTCTCCCACCCTCACCCCCGGCCCCTCTCCCAAAGGGAGAGGGGAGTTAGAGCGGCGACCTGCGACAGCATTGCGTAGCAATAACGGCGCGACGAACTGTTTCACGACTATTTGAAATGACTGTAGTTGTTGAGAGGGTTGGCAGAGTTGAAAGGCTCCATCTGCCAGAGCAGACGGGGTGGGATCCCCAGCCCTTCGGTCAGGGGTGCGGGCCTTGGCGGAGCCTGAGGGTCGCAGTCGTAGAGGGTGGTGGTGTAGCGATAGGTGCGCGGCGGCCCACCCTTGAGGCGGATGCCGCTGATCTCAAAGAGATAGGGGCGATTGGGCTGAACGGATCCCACCGAGTAGGTGAGGGTTTCCAGGCCAAAGGCGGGATCCCCAACCCGGATATCTCCAACAGGCACCAGTTCGCCGGTGAGGGCATCGGTGATGCGGATTTGGGCTTGGCTGAGGTCAGACAGGCCGCCGCGGCTGGGCACCGAGAAAGACCAGCGGTAGGCAGATAAGGGCTGGCCGGAAAATCCCTCCAGACGGTAGAGATAGCCGTCCCTCTCCGGGAAGGCAATAAACTCTGGATCCGGCACCGATTCGTCAAAACCGAAGATCCAATTGGCATTGGCCTGGGTCACCCGTCCGGCCCGCGGGTCAAAGACGATGCCGTAGGCGCCTTGGGCATATTGGGGATAGAGGTTCCAGCGGCGATGCCCCACGTCCACGAAGTTTTCCCGGCCCGGCTCGGCAAAGTAGATGTCCACCTGGCGCGCCAGCACCCGCCCTGGGTCGGGGCCGTTCAGCTCCAGAATCGGGCCGATCGCCAAGTTACCAAAGCGGGATCCCGCCGCCCCGGCAGGAGTGAAGCAACGCCAAGAGGGGGGTGGCTCGTGGCTGAGGGCGCCATTGGCCACCTGCAGCAGCGCCGCTTGCTGAGCGGCCTCCAAGAACTCGGGATTGAGCTCCACCGGCGGCAACTCGTGCAACAGCCGCAGAAAGTTCAGCCGATCCATCATCTTCTGGGCTGCTGCCGGGGTGAGGCGACCGGGATCACAAGTGGCAACTTGCGGCTGCTCGGCATAGATGGGGCCGGCAAAGGTGCGGGTCTGGCGATCCAACTGGCACATGAAGCTGGCGATGGGCAGCTCCCCCGCCGGCGGGGGCCCCACCGCAGTAAGGGATCCCTCCCCCCTGCCGCCGCAGGCGGCCAACAGAACAAGGCAGAGCAGACTCAAAACCACCCCTGCCCAGACTTGCTGCAAACTGGGCAGCCGCTGCCAAGGCATGCAAGATCCTGTAGGCTTACCGACTGGCGGGGGTGGGAGTGGGCGTGAGGCTGGGGGGACTGACGGTGCTGCTGCTACCCTCGTCGCAGGCAGACAGCAGCCCCAGGCACAGGAACAGGGCCAGGGCCCCCGAGAGCTGGCGGGTCAATTGGGTGGGTTGGAGTGTAGCCATCGCAGCAGATCTCCAAAACAGTACCGAGCTTGACCCTGTTTTATCACCTGGCCAAACCGGTCGCCGTGCCAGGGCTTGTGCCGACAAGAGCAGAACCTGAGAACAGGGCAAGGAATGCCGACCCAACTAGGCCCCACCCACTAGAGATAGAGCCTAAGTTCATTCTCCATCGCCACCATTAGTGCTGCGACGGATCCGCGTACCTTTTTCTGCGCCCAAGCGTAAAGATTGCGTGGATGAATCTGCTTTTTGCCGCTGAATCGGACTGCTCACGTTGACATGATTTGCCCATCATCTGCCTGAAGGGATCCCTTTCTCAAGGGATGATCTGAAACTCCAGATTGTAAGTCTGGAGCAGGTTGATTGTCTCGTGGTCGGTGAGGTTGGTGTCGGCCAGCTCCAGGTTGTAGAAATCGATAAACTCCTCGTGGTCGAAGTAGGGGCCGGCATGCCAGGTGCCCATTTCCAGTTTGATAAAGCGGTCGCCGGGCACCCGAAAAGCTTGAATCTCATCCACTTGCAGCTCGTCGGCAGGCGGCGCGACGGCGATAAACCACTCCTTGCCGTGCAGGGATCCCAGACACTGGGTGCAACGGGTGTGGTGAGTTATTTGGGTGAACCGAAGGCCACGGCGGGGCAAGCGCATGAGGTAGAAGCGGGGTTGCCCCTGATTCAAAACCAACTGGGCATCTTGGCCGTCGAAGGGTTTGTCGTCAGGAGTAGGATAGATCACCTGCCCGTAGAGGGCAAAGTTTTCCGGTTCAGCGAGATGGGCCTTCAGTTGGCGCAGTTGACTGCTCACCCTGTTTGTCTCCTCTTTCCCAAAGCTGTACCCGTTGTTGCTCCGCAAGCCGATCCCCACCTGCTGCCGGCACAAGGTCGTGAAGACCCAAATAGCAGAGCAGATCTTAATCTTACCCAGATTTGCCGGTAGTCTCCTTCCGGAGAACAGTCTCAGTAAAATGGGAGAAATTTGTAACACTCGGCAATGGCGATGCGGCGGGATTTACAGGAGCTGGTCATTTCTCCTTTTCAAGTGCAAAGTCTTTCTGGGGTGCCCGTAGCTTGGCTGTACCGACCTCGGCCCGTCTGTCGCTGGAAAGATTGGCTGCGCCAGTTCTCCGCCTTCTGGGATCTGCTGCGCCTGTTGTTGGTGCTGGATCTCTGCTGCCGTTTCTTGACCTTTTGGACAGGGGGATCCCTGCTGACCTTGCTGGGGCGGATCTGGATCCCCGGCCTGTACAGCAGTTGGCGCACTTGGCTGGTGGAATGGGGGATCCTGGCAGCCATTGCCGCTTTGGGCCAAGCCTATTGGATTTTCCGCAGCCGCCGCCTGCCGCTGCTGTTGAACTTGCTGGAGGAAGTAGATCGCTACAACCGGATCATCCAAGCCATCCACCTCAACGACCAATTGGTGGAAGCCGGCAACCCCGAGGTCAAGCTGGCCCAGCGGGCTGAAGTAATCGAGGCTTTGAAGCTGACGCGGACAGATCTGATCCGCGCTTTGAAAACGGAGCGGATTTTGCGGCAAAACGAGGATCTGATCGAGCAGCAGAGTGAGCTTTTCGGAGATAATCTGGCGGCTTTGACCGCCCTGCAGGTGAGGGAGCAGGCCGGTGAGCAGGGGCGGCTTTTGGACGCCGCTTTGCAAGTTGCCCTCCACGTGCGCTCCCAAATCCGCCAACTGCAGCAGCGAGAAGCAAACCTAGCTCAAGACAAAGTTCAAAATCCAGAGGAAACAACTTTTGATTTGTAGTTATATCAAGTTCCCTCAATCGGGCATGAGGGCGTGGATGCGCTTGCCACCGTTGGGATAGAGAAGAGCACGTTTGGGGCCGTGGATGGGATCTTCGACAATAATCGTCTGCTCGCGGCTGGCCCCCAGCGAAACAATGGCAATCGGCACCTGCATCAACTGCGCCAAAAACTTCAGGTAATCATGGGCTTCGGGGGGCAGGTCTTGGATGGAGCGGCAGTCTTTGGTGGAGCACTTCCAGCCGGGCAGGGTTTCGTAGATGGGCTTGCACTGGGCAAAGACACGGGCATCGCTGGGGAAGTGACGGATCTCCCGCCCCTGGTACTCATAGGCCACGCACACCTTGATCTCATCCAAGCCGTCCAGCACATCCAGCTTGGTGATGGCCAGGCAATCCAAGCCATTGATCCGCACCGCATAGCGCCCGATCACGCCATCGAACCAGCCGCAGCGCCGTTGTCGTCCGGTGGTGGTGCCAAATTCGGCGCCGGTTGCCCCCAGGTACGCCCCGATCTCATCTTTGAGCTCGGTGGGAAAAGGGCCTTCCCCAACGCGGGTGGTATAGGCTTTGGCCACCCCGATCACCCGGTCAATGCTGGTGGGGCCGATCCCGGCGCCAATACAAGCGCCACCGGCAATGGGATGGGAGGAGGTGACGTAGGGGTAGGTGCCGTAGTCGAGATCCAGCAGGGTGCCTTGAGCCCCTTCAAACAAGATGTTCTCCCGATCTTCGATGGCTTGGGTGAGCAGCAGGGCGGCGTCGGTAACGTAGGGACGCAGCCGCTCGGCGTAGGCCAGGTATTGCTGGATGATCGGCTCGGGATCCAGCGGGGGCAGGTTGTAGATTTTTTCCAGCAAAACGTTCTTGTAGGGAATGGCCCAACTGAGGCGTTCCCGCAGTTGATCGGGGTACATCAAGTCCACGACGCGGATGCCCATGCGCTCGGCCTTGTCGGCATAGGTGGGGCCAATGCCTCGTCCGGTGGTGCCCAGCTTATAGATGCCGCGCCGCTCTTCCTCGGCCACGTCGATGACACGATGGTAGGGCAGGGTCACGTGGGCGGTTTCGGCGATGTACAGGTTGTGGGTGGAGATCCCCAGTTGGTGCAGTTGGTCGATCTCCGCCAGCAACACCTCAGGATCGATCACCGTGCCGCTGGCGATGATGCAGCGTTTGTCGGGGTAGAGGATGCCGGAGGGGATCAGGTGCAACTTGAAGGTTTGGCCCCCCACCACCAGGGTATGTCCTGCATTCACCCCACCTTGATAGCGGACGACCACATGCGCCTTTTCACTGAGGAGGTCGGTGATCTTGCCTTTTCCTTCGTCGCCCCACTGGGCACCGACAACCACAACGTTTGCCAAGAGCTTCTCCTACAGTCCGTGGATGGCACAAAAAATCCCCTTTGCGGGGGCTGCTGCACTAATTTACCGCATTGCTCGGGGCAATGTTGAGGTCTTGGGACAAAAACGTTAACAATCGATTAACTTTTTCCTTCCCCTTTCAGCTCCCTGGTTTGAACAGGCCAATGGCAGTGACCTGGTTGGATCCCGCCGCAAAGGTAAAAGCCAGGCCCAAGGCATCGTAGTTGACGTAGTAGCGATCGTCGCGCAGATATTCTCGGCTTCCCTTGGGATAGGGCACCACCTCGTTGTAGCCGTTCTCGCCGGGCCCACCATAAACGGCGATCACTTCGGAGTAGGTGGAGCCCATGCGGATCCCTTCGCCGGTCATAGCTTCTGGGTGGGTGGTGTAGATGCGGTTGGCAAAAAAGCTATCCACAATGCCCGGATGGCGGTAGGTAAAGAGGATGTAATCTTGCAGGTAAAAGATCTTCAGGTCGCTGTTGGGCTGAAAGACGTTGGCCCCAGAGGCCGCTGGGATCTGATCCACATTGCCCAGGAGGTGGGTATCGACGTTGCGGGTATCCATGCCTAGGACAAAACGGCCGACACGGCCCTCTTGAACCAGTACGGTGGGGCGGGGTGGGGGGCTGGGGCGGCGAGGGGGCAGGGCCAGCGCTTCCAGGGCGGCACTCAGCCAGGCGTTCTCATCTCCCTCTACCCTTTGCAAGGGCACCAAACCCTGCGCTAGGGAACGACCATCTCCCGTTTTCCAGGTGGCTACGGCCAGTTCCACCGCCGCGCCGGAGGGAAGGGCAAAGAAGCGGGTTTGTCGCTCGCTGCCTTGGGTGGGCTGCCCCAAAATAAGGGTGCTACCGCTGGAGCCCAACTGGGCAGCCAAGAGGGTGGCCCCCTGGCGCGTGTTGCCATCCACCAGAACCGCCAGCGGGATCCCGGCGGCAATGGGCAAATTTTCGCTGTTCCAGAGGGTGGGCTGCCCAAAGCGGTCTTCGGTAATCAGCAGCGGTTGAATGGAGCGGGGCAAAAACAGGCGGGCCACATCTGCCACCACTTGCGGGTCATAGCCCACGGATCCGCGCAGATCGAGAACTATGCCCTGGCTGTAGTCTTGGGTGTAGAGGGTTTGGCGGATCTGCTGAGCGGTGGCAGGGGTGAGCTCCGGCACCGCCAAATAAACCCGGCGCGGGCCGATCCCACGCGCCTGGACGGGCGGGCGAGGGCGGTTGAGCAAGTCCTTAAAAGCTTGCGCATTCCAAAACCGATCGGCAGGATCCCCATACTCCCGCAAGATTTCTTGGATCAACTCCTGCTCCACCTCGATGGGGGGACGGGGATCCCCGTAGGTGCGGGCCAAGAGGCGGGTGTAGAGGTCGTGGTAACTGACTGCAGCCGCTTGGCTGCCCGCCCCCAAAGACTCGTTGATGAACAGTCCCACTAAGTAGCGCAGATCCTGGCCTACTGGCGGAGAAGGGAGAGAAGGCGAGCTCTCAGGAGGGGAAGGAGCCGGCTCAACCATCGGCCCCTCAACAGACGGGATGACCGGCACCGGCGGCAAGCCTGCCTGACCCATCACCCTGATGGGAAGGATCCCAGCAAGTGCCACGACCATTCCCCCCGCTCCAATTGCACGCGCAACTCCCTTCATGGCGGCCTGGCCTCTTGCAGATGCTGCGAATAGGATAAACCCCAAACGCTTCCCTCTGCCACTGTCCGCGGTGTCAGATATCTATTTTTTGCATCTTAGAACACTAGATGTGGCTGCCTCGTCCCCCTTCTTTTGAGCGGAATACTCCCCCCAGCGCAGACCTGGTTGTTCGCTTACTTGCCTTTTTTGCCCTTTTTGCTTGGCTTGGGCTTTTCTGCTGTCTCCTCAACCGGGGTTGTCACTTCGAGTTCCGAGCCGACCGCAGAGGCGGAGACAGTTTCGGCAGGGGATACTTCTACAGCTAGAGTCGGTTCGTCTGCCGCTTCTCCGTCAGCGTCCGTGGCCGTCTCTGAAGAGGCTGCCACTGCCTCTGGCCCCTCGGACTCGAACTCCGCCTCTGGCACTGTAACCCTCTGTTCTGAGCTCGCCGAAGAAGTGGGCGCCTGGGTGGGATTCCCCTCGCCATCGACCCAGTTGACTGTGGTCTGAGCCTTCAGCCAGGCCATCACTTTGTTGGTCAGAAGATCTTCGTGAACGACTTGGCGTACTCGCTCCCGATCCAGCTTCTGCCCTTGCTGGGCATAGGCCGCCATCACCTCTTCCACTTCGACTTCCAATTCGTTGGGGCCTACGGCAATCTGCTCCTGCCGGACGATGGCACTGAGAGCCAAGGTGCGCCGCAGCCGGTTGATGGCCTCGGGCCGGTAGCGCTCCATCAACTGGTTAAGGGTTTCGGGCGGCATTTGGGACAAGAGCTTGCGGATCTCTCCCGGCGGAACCCCTTGCTGCTGCTGCAGCGACTGAAGGCTTTGGGCCAGCAGTTGTGTCGTTTCTTGCTCGACTAGGGTCTCCGGCAGATCCACCTCGGTGGTTTCCAAAATGGCGTTGAGGATGGCCGTCTCCAGGTTTTCCTCAGATTGTCTCAGAGCATCTTGTTCGAGGCGCTTTTGCAGGTGTTCCCGCAGCTCGGACACCGTCTGAAAGTTGCTGATCTCCTGCACAAAGGCATCGTTCAACTCGGGCAGCTCTTTGGCTTTGATCTCGTTCAGATGGACGGTGAAGGTAACCGTTTTTCCAGCCAACTCTTCTCTGAAGTAATCGTCGGGGAAAGTGGCTGTGATCTCCTTGGTTTCGTCGAGCTGCATGCCGACAACGCCCGCCACAAAACCGGGGATGAAGTTCTCCTCTTTGAGCTCCAACTGAAAGTCTTGGGCGGCGATCTCCTCCAGGGGATTGCCCTCGGCGTCGCGAGCTTGAAAATCGATCACCACCACATCCCCCAACTGGGCGGGCCGATCTTCTACGGGCAGGAGGGTGGCCCGCTGATCCCGCCACCGGTCGATGAGCTGGTCGACCTGTTCGGGCTTGACGGTGACGCGGGTGGCCGTGACGGTTAGACCTTTGTATTGGCCGACGCGGGCTTCGGGGTACACCTCCACATACCCTGAGAAGCTGAAATCGGCTTCCGGGTTGAACTGGGCCAAGAGCTGCCCCACCTCCTCATCCAGCTCGAAGCGGCTGATGGGGGTGAGCTGAGTTTCCTGGAAGGCCTGTTGGATGGCCTCGTTGATCAAGTCATCCACAGCGCTGGCCATGATGCGCTCACGGCCCACCTGGCGCATCACCAGGTTGCGGGGGGCCTTGCCCTTGCGAAATCCCGGGATCTGGATATTCCGCTCCAGTTGGCGCAAGGTTTTTTCGTAGGAGCGCTTCACCTGGTCCGCTTCTACCACGATTTTGAGGCCAACCCGGCTGCCAGGGCGTTTTTCTTGTGTGACCTGCATAGGAAGTGATGAGCTGGTGAGAGAAGCAAGCAGAAGTTCAATTCTACCCCAACCGCTTGGGGATCGACGGGATCCATACGGGGCAGTTCTAGGCAGGGGATCCCTCGGTGGCCACTTCTTTCACCTCCTGGATGTCCTCTTGGGGTTCGGCGCGCTTGCTGGGGGGCAGTTGCTTGACTTTGGCTTCCAGCTCCACCACCATTTCCTTGAGCTCGGTGATGGTGACTTCCTTCTCCTGCAGTTGCCGATTTTTTTCGCGGGCTTCGATGCTGAACTGGACACGCATCCAGAGGCTATACAGCCAGGCAAGGGCGGCCCCGATCCCGGCAGAAGCCAACAGTTCAATCACCAGCGGGCTTTCGATGCTGACTCCGGGGGCGAAGTTAATCGTGACCGGGGTGGCGTTTTGCATTGCAAAAAGAGCGATTCCCAGGAGGGCCGAGAACAGGATCAGGTAGTTGAACAGTTGCATGATTTTCTCCTTCGAGGGATCCACGACGGCTTGCCAGCACCAGAATACCCACAAACGGGGGTTGATTTGTTGGCCCAAGAGATCTCAGAAGAACCAGCCATAGCTGTGTAAGCCTTTGCCCAGAAAGTTCACCCCCAGATAACACACCCAAACCACCCCAAAGCCCAAGCTGGCCAAGAGGGCGGGGCGCCTGCCCTGCCAGCCTTTGGTGATGCGGGCGTGCAAATAGGCGGCAAAGACCAACCAGGTAATCAAAGCCCAGGTTTCTTTGGGATCCCAGCTCCAGTAGGTACCCCAGGCTTCGTTGGCCCAGACGGCGCCGGCAATGATGCCGATGGTGAGCAGCGGGAACCCCAGCCCGATTAGCCGGTAGCTGGTGTTGTCTAAGATTTCCGCCAGGCTCAGCCGTTGCCAAGCGATCGCTTCGTTGGGTGCCGGTTGGGGAAGAGGTTCAGCCGGTCGGGGGGAGCGGATCCCGGCGTAGACCAGTTCTGCAGCAGGAGATGGCAGGGTGGCTTCTGTCCATTCCGGGTGGGTTGCAGGCTGAGAGGGGCGAAATTGCAGGCCGAGGGAGTTGCCCTTTAACTGAACTTCCTGGCCGCGGGTGACGATGAGAAAAGTGATGGCCAAAAGGGATCCCACCAAGAGGGCTGCGTAGGCCAGCAGCATCACAGTTACGTGCATCATCAGCCAGTTGGATTGCAAAGCCGGCACCAGTGGCTGGGCCGCCTGCATATCTTCCGGCAGGGCCAGGGCGGCAAAGGCCACAATGCCTGTCGCCAGCGGGGCGGTCGTCACCCCCACCCAACGGCTACGAGTCCAGTGGAGAGCCAGCAGGTGCAAGGTGGTGATCCCCCAGGCCAAGAAAAACAAAGACTCGTACAAGTTACTCAAGGGGAAATAGCCGGCATCGATCCAGCGGGCCGTCAGCAGGGCGGCGATCGTCAAGTTTGCCCCGATCATCCCCGCCAAGCCCAGCTCAGACAGAAGCTGCACCTGGGGAAACGCTGCCCCCCCCCAGTAAAACAGCATGGCCCCCAAACAGACAGCAAAGGCCATGTTGTTGAGCAAAGCCTGCCACTGAGCTAGATCCAAGCCTGCAAAAGCCGTTATCGCCAACCAAGCCATACCTGACCTCAAAAGTTCTCCTGACCCCGCTTGGGCCAGACCGCTGATCCCATTCTAGGGTGGGGGAGGGGATCTTCCCCAAAGGACACATGCTGGTAATGTGGGGATGGCTTATCTGCTGCTCGGCAGGATACCGAAAGTGTTGGGATGTGAGGCTCATGCAAGGACACGCGGGAAAGGCCAGAACCTGGAGATGGGGATGGTGGATGGCTCTGGTGGCAGCTCTTGTGCTGGTCGCTTGCGGTGGATCCCCGCCTGAACAGCCCCAGGAACAGCTACCTCAGCTCGAGCGGGTACCAGTGCCGCCGGAGATTGCCAAGCTGGATGCCCACTTGGAGCACTGCCGTCCGCGGGTGCAGATCCTCAGCCCTAAGCCGGGTGAGGTGTTGTCGGAGCGGCAAGTAACCGTTCGCTTTGCAGTGCAGGGGTACCCGCTTTTTAAGGATCCGCAACTGGGCCTCGGCCCCCATTTGCACGTAGTGCTGGACAACCGGCCCTACATCGCCCATTACGATGCCGATGCTCCCCTTGTTTTTGAGGATTTGGAGCCGGGATCCCATACTCTGCGGGTGTTTGCCGGCAAGCCCTGGCACGAGAGCTTTAAAAACTCCGAGGCCTACGCCCAAGTCAGCTTCCATGTGCTAGCGCCTACGCCGGAATACGTGCCGCAGCCGCACCTGCCTTTGCTCACCTACAACCGCCCCACCGGCAGCTACGGTGCCGAGCCGATCCTGGTGGACTTTTGGCTGGCCAACGCCCCGGTACGCGAGAGTCTGCTGACCGACCTGCCGCGGGATTGGCGCATCCGCTACACCCTCAACGGCCAATCTGGCCTGCTGGATCGCTGGGAGTCTTTTTACTTGAAGGGCTTGAGGCCCGGTCGCAATGTGATGGTGGTGGAACTGGTGGACAGCAAAGGGGATCCCATCCGCAACGTGTTCAACAGCGCTGCCCGCGAGATCACCTACACCCCCGGCGGCCAAGACACTCTCTCCAAGCTGATCCGCGGCGAGCTGAAAGCGGAAGAGGCCCTGTATATTATACACATCTTACTCTGCCGACGAACAGGATAGAGAAGAACACGGTGGTCGCCGTAACAAAAAAAAAA
>NZ_JANSJB010000016.1:0-5444 GCF_047462355.1 Synechococcus sp. H55.9
ATGGGGGGTCGCCCACCCACAAGGGTGTCTGCTCTGCTTCCCCTGGCTATAGAGGCGGGGGGTTGACGCGATTCTGTTCAAGCCAAGGTCAGAAGCAAAAGTCGGCATCTTTGAAGATGTTATAGATTGGGATGCGAGTGCTCTGAATCTCGTAGATCCCCGGTTGCTGACAGGGATCCCAATGGGTTTTGCGGTTCTTGTCTGCAGCTTTGCAGGGAGGTACTTTGGATGGCTAACTACCCAATGCGAGGCCGTTCTTCTCCTGCTTCTGACCATTTTCCCTTGGGCACCTTGGTGGTGGCGAGCGTCTCGGTTGGGGCTCTGGCCGCCTTGGGTTGGCAGTTGTGGCAGATGGTCGCTCCGATGTTGGCCCCCCCGCCCCCACCCCAATTTCAGCGGGCGATCCGCCCGGATCCCTTGCCGAGCCCAACCAGCTTTCCCCCTCCCCTGTCTGCCCCTGCTGCAGGCACCCTTGACCCTGAAGGATTTCCCCCCGGCAGCCGCGGACGGGTGATTGAGCCGATTGGCCTGGCGATCCGCAGCCGGCCCTCCGCCGATGGAGCCTACCAGGGCGGGATTGTGGTGGGGGAAACGGTGACGGTGTTGGAGTATAGCGCCGATGGTCGTTGGCAACGGGTGCGGCGGGAGTTGAACGGTCAAGAGGGCTGGGTGCGGGCGGGCAATTTGGGCCCTGTGGAAGGGGCGGCAGCCTCGGCATCTGCTGTCTCTACCGTTTCACCATCGACAGTTCAGTTGACTCAACCCAGGCCTGAGTCCACCCACTCTCCTGGAGCAACAAGCGTTTCCCCCGGTGAGCGGGGGCGGGTGATCGAGCCGATGGGTTTGGCGCTGCGAGCCACTCCCGACCGGGAAGGGGCCTACATGGGCGGCCTGCCCCTGAATGAGGTGGTGACGGTGTTGGGCCTGAGCGAAGATGGCGGTTGGCAGCGTATCCGCCGCGAGAACGGGCAAGAGGGCTGGGTGCGGGCCGGGAACCTGGCGCAGGAGTAGCAAGATGCCCCAGCGGGGGATTGTGGTGCCCCGAAAGTTTGTGTTTGGCTAGGTCAGTAGCGCTGGCCGAACTCCAGGTGAAGCAACTCCTCTCTCCGTCGTGGGTCATTTCCTCCAGGGATCCCTTGGCCAGAGGGCTGGCTCTGGTGGCCCTGGGGCTGGGAGCCGGCATGACAGCTTGTCGTCCGCCTGTCGAGTCGGGGCCAGCTAGGGAGCCGCAGGCGATCTCTGCCTCGGCCAAAGGCACGCTGGAGCTGTGGGCCAACGGCGAAGCGTTCGTGCGGGAGGGGTTGGTCTCCAAAGACGGCTGGGCGCTGCAGTTTGAGCGTGTGTACGTGACGCTGGCCGACATCACGGCCTACCAGACGGATCCCCCTTTTGAAGGGAAAGGGGAGCTCCAGGCCAAGGCCTTAGTCAACCTGACAGGCCCCCTCACGGTGGATTTGGTGCCAGCGGCGGGGGCAGAACGGGTTCTGCTGGGATCCCTGGAAGCTCCCCCTGGGCACTACAACGCCTTGGCTTGGCGGCTGGTGCCGGCAGCGGAGGGGCCGGCCAAGGGCTACTCCCTCTGGATCGAGGGCACAGCCCGGCCAGCAAAAGGGGAGGGAGAGGGGATCCCCTTTGTGCTCAAGTTCAGCCCTGAGCTGGCCTTCGTCTGCGGCGAGTATGTGGGGGAAGCGCGCAAGGGCTTTGTCCAGGCGGGCCAGGTGGCGGATCTGGAAGTGACTTTCCACTTTGACCACCTGTTTGGGGATGGCAGCCTACCGCCGGAAGATGACCTCAACCGGGCGGCGCTGGGGTTTGCCCCGCTGGTGAAGCTGGATCCCCTCTCCCTGGAGCAGCGGCTAAAGGGGGGATCCGACCCTCTGGTCTGGGACGACCTGCAGGAAAGTGGGACGGCGTCCGAAACCCTCTTGGAGATCCTGCAGAACTTGGGCCACGTGGGGGAGGGCCACTGCCGCGCGTCCTCTGACCGTCTTGGTGGGACGGGATCTTGACCTTAGGTCTTTGCCCTCAAGCCTGGGTGGCTTTTGCAGTCGAGAGATTGTCCTCTACTTTTGCCGACCCATGAACTCAGTCTGGCCAAATCGCCTCCCTTTCTACGCTTACTGGCAACTGAGCTGGCTGGCCTGCGGCCTGCTCTTGTCTGCTCCGGCTTGGGGGCATGGGGTGGAGGCCTCTTGGCGGGCCGTCCCCACTTTCGAGATCCAAGCCCGCTACGATTCCGGCGAGCCGCTGCGTTCTGCCCGCGTCACGGTGTTTGCGCCCACCGATCCCACCACCCCTTGGCAGGAAGGGCAAACGGATGAGCAGGGGCGATTTCTGCTGCAGCCGGATCCTGAGCTCAAGGGACTGTGGCAGGTGCGCATTCGCCAGGCCGGCCACGGCGGGGTGGTGAACGTGCCGGTGGGCGAAGCGGCTATGCAGGCAGAAGGGATCCCCAACGGCTCCTCCTTTGGCCCTGTGCAGCGGGGGGTTATGGCTGCCTGTGTCATCTGGGGGTGCTTGGGTACGGCCCTGTTCTTCTCCCGGCCCCGTCCCTCCCAAGGCCCAGAACTCCCCGACTCCTCAGGGGGTGTTGCCGCTTTGAGCCAGGACTAGCCATGCACATCAGCGAGGGCCTTCTGCCAGCACCGCTTTGGCTGGGGGGCTATGGCATCACTGCCCTGCTTACGGGTTGGAGCCTACACCTCCTCCAGCGGTTGGAAAAGGATCCCCGCCGCCAACTGCCCAAAGCGGCGCTGCTGACCGCCGCCTTTTTTGTCGCCTCCTCCATTCACCTGCCTTTTCCCCCGGCCAGCCTGCACCTGCTGCTCAATGGCTTGCTGGGCGTGATGCTGGGGGCCTTGGCCTACCCGGCGATTGTGGTGGGCCTGTTTTTTCAGGCGGTGGCTTTTGGCCACGGGGGGCTAACCACCCTGGGGATTAACGCCGCCATTATGGGGATCCCGGCGCTCTTGGCAGGGGGGATCTTTCGAATGGGCCGACGGCGGCTGGGAGACGGGTTGGCAGCCTTCTGGGCGGGGGCGGCGGGGGTGGGGCTGGCGGCGCTGCTCTTCTACGGGGTGGTGATGGCTGCTCTCCTGGGCGAGGGGACGGTCTCCACCCAAGCAGAGCGCTTGGCCTTGGGCAGCTTGGTGATGGCCCACCTCCCTTTGGCGGCGGTGGAGGGGCTGTTTACCTGTTGGGTGGTGCGGTTTTTGCAGCGGGTGCAGCCGGAGCTGCTGGGAGAAGATGCCAAAAGATAGGGCCGAGGCCGTCATCTCCCAGGATCTCAGGGGAACGCAGTTCTCTCCACCCGCTCCCCTCCCTCCCTCCCCCTCTTGGCTTCACCGCTGGCGGCCTTTGCCCAAGCTGGTGGGCCTGGGAGCCCTGATGGCAGCTTTTGCCCAGGTGCAGCGCTTGGCCTTGCTGCCCCTGGCCTGGGCGCTGCTGGCTCTTCTCTGGGCGTTGTCGGGAGTGCCGCTCAGCCGAGGACTGAAACGGCTGGCCGCCCCAGGCGCTTTGCTAATAGCTCTCGTCGCTCTCCTACCGTTAGTTATGGGGAACACCATCCTCTGGCAGTGGGGATCCCTGGCTCTGCGGTGGGAGGGGCTGGAGAAGGCGCTCTATGTCGTTGGGCGCAGCCTGGCTTTGTTGGCGCTGGCGACGCTGCTTTTGGAGACCACCCCCCTGCTGGAACTGTTGGCGGCTTTGCGGGCGCTGGGGATCCCCGACCTGCTCTTGGAGTTGGCCTGGCTGACGCAGCGCTACCTGCAGGAGATAGGCGCCCAGTGGCAGCAGATGCAGCGGGCAGCTTGGCTGAGGGGCTGGCAGCCGCGGGGATCCCTGTGGCGTCCGGGCCCGGCCTTGCGCCAAGACCTGCCCTTCCTGGCTGCTGGGGTGGCTACTCTCCTGGTGCGCAGCTATGAGCGCTCCGAGCGCGTCTATCAGGCGCTGCGCCTGCGGGGCTACGGGCGGGCGCCCTTGGTTCCGACAGCGGCTGGCGGGGATCCCTGCAGTTGGGCGGCCAGCGGTCTGGCAGTGGCTGTGGCTCTTGGCTTGGTGTGGGTTCAACTTGGGGGGTAGCCCGATTGAGCTGGTTGGCAGAGGAGTTCAGAAGCGAAACCTAAACTAGAATAAGAAAACTTTCATTTCTGCTGTCGCCATTCTCTCGGCCTCTCCTGTGGCTATGAACCGGTTGGAGACCGCTTTGCCTACGCCCTCTCGCAGCCCTGCCGCTCCCCCAAAGAAAGCGCCGGCAGTTGCCGTTGTGCACCTGGGCTGTGAGAAAAACCGGGTGGACACCGAGCACATGCTGGGCCTGCTGGCCCAGGCGGGCTACCGGGTGGAAGGCGACGAAGACAGCGCCGACTACGTCATCGTCAACACCTGCAGCTTCATCGAGGCGGCGCGGCGGGAGTCGGTCAGCACCCTGATGGAGCTGGCGGTACAGGGCAAAAAGATCCTCATCGCCGGCTGCTTGGCCCAGCACTTCCAAGAGGAGCTGCTGCGGGAGATCCCGGAGGCGGTGGCCATCGTCGGCACCGGCGATTACCACCAGATCGTGCAGGTGATCGAGCGGGCGGAGCGAGGGGAGCGGGTCAACGCCGTCACCTCCAGCTTGGACTACATTGCCGACGAGACCGTCCCCCGCTATCGCACCACCCATGCGCCGGTGGCCTACCTGCGGGTGGCCGAAGGATGTGATTACCGCTGCTCTTTTTGCATCATCCCCCACCTGCGGGGCAAGCAACGCTCCCGCCCCATCGAGTCCATTCTGCGGGAGGCGGAGCAACTGGCCGCAGAAGGGGTGCAGGAGTTGATTCTCATTTCCCAGATCACCACCAACTACGGGATCGACCTCTACGGGGAGCCGCGGCTGGCCGGGCTCATCCGCGCCCTGGGCCGGATCCCCATCCCCTGGATCCGCATGCTCTATGCCTACCCCACCGGCATTACCCCGGCAGTGGTGGAGGCCATTCAAGAGACGCCCAATTTCCTGCCCTATCTGGATCTGCCGCTGCAGCACAGCCACCCGCAGATCCTCAAAGCCATGAACCGCCCCTGGCAGGGCCAGGTCAACGACCGGGTAATCGAGCGGCTGCGCCAGGCGCTGCCCAACGCCGTGCTGCGCACCAGCTTTATTGTCGGCTTTCCCGGCGAGACGGAGGAGCACTTCCAGCATCTGCTGGAGTTTGTCCAGCGCCACCAATTTGACCATGTGGGGGTGTTCACCTTTTCCCCAGAAGAGGGCACGCCCGCCTACCGTCTCCCCCAGCAGGTGCCGGAGCCCCTCAAGGAAGAGCGCCGCGCCCGCCTGATGCAACTGCAACAGGGGATCGCCTTCCGCCGCAACCGCGAGCAGGTGGGCCGGGTGGTGCCTGTGCTCCTGGAGCAGGAAAACCCCCGCACCGGCGAGTGGATTGGCCGTTCCCCCCGCTTTGCCCCTG
>NZ_JANSJB010000016.1:5544-8511 GCF_047462355.1 Synechococcus sp. H55.9
GGTGGTGCCTGTGCTCCTGGAGCAGGAAAA
Source organism: Synechococcus sp. H55.9 (assembly GCF_047462355.1). Taxonomy (NCBI): domain Bacteria; kingdom Bacillati; phylum Cyanobacteriota; class Cyanophyceae; order Synechococcales; family Synechococcaceae; genus Synechococcus; species Synechococcus sp. H55.9. Next base: position 5,575 of record NZ_JANSJB010000016.1, read on the forward strand.
CCCCCGCACCGGCGAGTGGATTGGCCGTTCCCCCCGCTTTGCCCCTGAGGTGGACGGGGTGGTGTACGTGCGCGGGCCGGGATCCCTGGGATCCCTGGTGCCGGTGCAGATTACTCGCGCCGAGCCCTACGATCTCTTTGGCCAGGTGGTGGCAGCGCCGCAGGGCTTTAGCTGGAGCGGGCGGTAGAATAATTCGGTTGGACTCCGGAAAGGCGAGATGGCCAGTGCAGATGAGCTGAAACAGGCAGCAGCCCAAGCGGCGGCTCAAAAGGTGCAGTCAGGGATGGTGGTGGGGCTGGGCACAGGATCCACGGCTGCTTTTGCGGTGAGCGCCCTGGCGGAGCGGATGCAAAAGGAGGGGCTGCAGTTCATCGGTGTGCCCACCTCGGAGCGCACAGCAGAACAAGCCCGCTCCCTGGGGATCCCGCTGGCCACCCTGGAGGAGCAGCCCCGCCTGGATCTGGCCATCGATGGAGCCGACGAAATTGAAGTGGGATCCCTGAACCTGATTAAAGGAGCAGGGGGGGCTCTGCTGCGGGAAAAACTGGTAGAGGCCAGCGCCGCCGAGCTGATCATCATCGCCGATGCCTCCAAGAAGGTGACGCATCTGGGCACTCGCTTCCCGGTGCCCGTGGAGGTGGTGCGCTTTGGCTGGAAAACCACCTTGGCGCGGGTAGAGGCTATTGGCTGTGCGGCCACTTTGCGGTTGAATGCCCAAGGGGATCCCTACCTGACGGATGAACAGCACTACATCCTCGATTGCCAATTCGGCCCCATCGCCGATCCCGCCAAGATCGCCGATCAACTCAAGGGGACGGTGGGGGTGGTGGAGCATGGCCTGTTCATCGGCATGGCCCAAGAGGCGATCATCGCCCTTCCTGAGGGAATTGAGACGCTGCAACCAAGCTGATCCCGTACCCAGTTGCGTATTGGCATCATGTCCAATCGCCATGAAACGGTTCGTTAACTCCCCTCTCCCGCTGGGAGAGGGGCTGGGGGTGAGGGAGCGCTCCCGCTGGGAGAGGGGCCGGGGGTGAGGGAGCGCTTGGGAACTGTCTCAATGACTTGAAATGATTATGAAGAATGCCCGATGCTGACCTTACAAGCTGTAGCCGATCTGCTGCAAACCCCTCTCCGGGGAGATCCCCATCTGTTGGGGTTGCCGGTTCAGGCCCTCTGCACCGACAGCCGCCAGTTGCAGCCGGGATCCGTTTTTGTGGCGCTGCGGGGGGAACGCTTCGACGGACACGATTTTATTCCGCAAGCCCTGAGCAAGGGAGCCGTTGCCGTCATCAGCCAGCGTCCGACCTCAGGCCCTCATTTTCAGGTTTCAGACACGCTGAGGGCCTATCAGCGCCTTGCCAGGGGCTGGCGGGAGCAATTCTCCATCCCGGTGGTGGCCATCACCGGCTCAGCCGGCAAAACCACCACCAAGGAAATGCTGGCGGCTGCCCTATCCCGCTACGGCAGCGTTCTCAAAAGCGAGGCTAACCACAACAACGACATTGGCGTGGCGCAAACGCTGCTGCGGCTGCAGCCGGAACATCAGTTTGCGGTTCTGGAAATGGCCATGCGCGGCCCTGGGGAAATTCGCCGCCTGGCGCAGATGGCCCGTCCCACCCACGCCTTGATTACCCACATCGGCACCGCCCACATCGGCAGGCTGGGATCCCGCGCCGCCATTGCCGCCGCCAAGTGCGAGCTGCTACAGGAGCTGGGGCAGGGAGTGGCCCTGCTCAACGGAGAAGATCCCTTGCTGTTGTCCACCGCCGCCGGCCTGGGGTCGGGACCAACCCTCACCTATGGCCTGGAGCGAGGAGACCTGCGAGGAGAATGGGATCCCCAAGCCCAAACGGTAACCGTGGCGGGCCTGACCCTTCCGGTGCCCCTGCCCGGAAGACACCACGCCCTCAACTGGATGGGGGTGCTGGCGACTGTGCGCAGCTTGGGGCTGGATTGGGAGCCGCTCCGAGAACCCATCGCCTTGCCCACGCCTCTGGAGGGGCGCAATCGCCATCTCAAGCTGGCAGGAGATGTGGAAATCTGGGATGAAACCTACAATGCCTCGCCGGAAGCGATGATAGCGGCTCTGCACCTATTGGCCCAAACCCCAGGGAGACGACGCTGGGCCGTTCTCGGCCCCATGCGGGAACTGGGAGAGCATGCACCTCAGCTCTATGCAGAGGTGGGACGAGCGGCTGCCCCTTTGGGGTTGGATTGGGTTTTGCTCCTGGATCCGGAAGGAGAAATGCAGCCGCTGCTCGACCAAAAACCGGCAGCCCAGGCAGAACGCTGTAGGGATGCAGCGGCAGTGCTGCAAGTTTTGCTAGATCAGGTGCAAGCCGGGGATCGGTTGCTGTTCAAGGCGGCACGAGCCGTTGAGCTGGAGCAGGTGCTGCACCGCTTTTTGCAAGCCTGGCAGCGGTAGGCTAAGCTAAAAGACAGCTGATGGCAAGCCTGCATCTCTCTGTTGGGCTGGGATCAGCCCAGGCGGCTTTCTCTTTGTCGATAACTACCCCTTCTGCGTACGGCATGTACTTCAATCCCTCTCTACGCGAAGAACCCCGCAATCAACCGCCAACAGTGGTGCCCTCCCCTAGTAGCCTTTCCATTCTCGATTGGTTGCGCCAGCAAGGCCGGTTGATCGAGCAGCCTATTGAAGTCTCTGGGGCTGTTTTGGAAGAAGACATCGACGACATCGACGACTTGATCGGGGACGACTACAGCGAAGACTTCGAGGCAGAAGAAGAGTAGGCACGACGGCCGAGATCGTTACGAGATCACCAGCTCGTTGATCCCTTCGCCCGACACGTCGAGGGCGTCGGCTTTTGCGCTGCCAATGGATCGCTAACTTGAACAAACAAAACAATAAATGTAAGTAAACGTAACGGATCCCTCAGCCTCAAGGGATCTTTTTTTAGCTTGTTTTGGATTGCT
>NZ_JANSJB010000016.1:8611-14305 GCF_047462355.1 Synechococcus sp. H55.9
AGCTGTTGTCTCGGCCACCACGTTGGTTGCAGCCCCTGCGGTCATTGCCGGCAGCTACGGCGCAACTTCTGAAAGCGTGAAAACCGCTGCTGCTACCGGCAAAACCATTGTGGATGTTGCGGCTGAGGCCGGCTCTTTCACCACGTTGATCCAAGCCTTGGAGGCTGCCGACTTGGTGGAGGTACTGGCTGGGGAAGGCCCCTTCACCGTTTTTGCTCCCACCGACGAGGCCTTTGCAGCGCTGCCGGAAGGCACTTTGGAGAAGTTGCTCTTGCCGGAAAACCGTGAGCAATTGACCCAGATTCTCACCTACCATGTGGTGCCCGGCAAAGTTCTCTCCAACGATCTGAAAGCTGGGGAAGTGGTCACGGTCGAGGGATCCCCTGTGGAGATCTCTTTGGCTGATGGAGTCAAGGTCAACGATGCCAACGTGGTGACCGCGGATATCGAGGCCGTCAACGGCGTCATCCACGTCATCGACAAGGTGATCCTGCCCCCGCAGATCTAACCTGTCGGTAGGGAAGTTCTAGATCCTGCGGGGTCTAGTTCTCTGGCAGCCCCTGCCCCCGGTGGTGGGGGCTTTGTGTTGCAACTTAGGCCGACGACCCTCAAGGGATCCCTGACCTTGAGCTCTATAGGTCGATGCCGACGCTGGAAGCGTAGATCGCCTCCACCGACACGCCCGAGACCCGCTGCGGACGCACAATCATGTACTCATTGTCCATCTGCTTGGGCAAGGTGATGAACTCTTCGCCGCCCACCATCAGGTTGTTGATCAACTCTGTGTATTCTCTGGCCTCTTTGACCCGCACTTGCATGGTTTGTCCACCTTCCAGCATGATGTGGACAAGGTATCCGTCAGGTTTTCTGGCCATGGATGCTCCCGCTGGGTAACCGAAGGACGAAACGAGGGGTGTTCTTATGAACATTATTCCCCCTTTCGCGACCCCTAACCCACTCCTGACTCCGCCGTGAAATCTGGAATGGGGCTGCGCCAAACCGAATCTCAAGCCGTAGCATAGTGAAAGTGAAATGTGTCCATTTTAATCTTTCTCGCGCTCCATGCCCCATTTGCCTGATGTCTCTGCTGCCCACCGTGAGCTGGGGTGGAACGGAGTTCCTTCCACCCCGACCCACGCTGCCCAACCCTACCCTACCGTGAGGGATCCCAGCATCGCCCGTTCCGACCTCATTGCCGTTGGGGGAGCAGAGGACAAGGAAAAGGAATGCCACATCCTTTGGGAGTTCTTCCGCCGAGCGGGGGGAAGGTCGGCCCACATCACCATCGTGCCTGCGGCTTCTGGGATCCCGGCGGTGCTGGGGGAGGTCTACGCCAATATTTTTCAGCAGATGGGGGCGGCCAGCCTGCAGGTGCTGGATATCCGCAACCCGATGGAGGCGAGGGATCCCGATAACGTCGAGAAAATCCGCTCCTCCACCGGCATCTACTTCACGGGTGGGGATCAGGAGCGGCTGGCGGAGGTGCTGGCCCACAGCGAGTTGATGGAGGCCATTCGGCAGCAGTGGCAGCGAGGACAGACGGTGATTGCCGGAACCAGCGCCGGAGCTTCTGCCTTGGGACAGCAGATGATCTCCCGCGGCTACAGCGGGGAACCTCCCACGCCGGCAATTGTAACGGTGAAGACGGGCCTGGGCCTTTTGCCTCGCGTCATCATCGATCAGCACTTCCATCAGCGCAATCGCCTGGTGCGGTTGGTTACAGCGGTGGCCCACTACCCCCAGTGCCTGGGCATCGGCATCGATGAGAATACGGCGGTGGTGATCCAGGCCAACAATGTGATGGAGGTAATCGGCTTGGGCACGGTGACGATTGTGGACGGGACGCAACTGTACTCGACCGTTCAGGAGGCGGCAGCGGACGAGTATTTTCGGCTGCACAATGCCCGCCTTCACTTTTTGCCGCCGGGATCCCGATTTGATCTCAACACGTTGACTCCGCTGTGACCGGTGAAAACTTTGTCTCGCCAAGGCGGCTGGATTGGCGCAACCTCAACGCCCTCTGGGGATCCCTGTTGGCCGAGACCCTGAGCCGGCTGGGCTGTCGCCTGGCGGTGGTGTGCCCGGGATCCCGCTCTGCCCCCCTCACCTATGCCCTGGCGCAGCATCCGGAGATCGAGGCCATTCCGGTGCTGGATGAGCGGTCGGCGGCCTTTTTTGCCCTCGGCTTGGCCCAGCGAACTCGGCAGCCCATCCCTCTGGTGTGTACTTCCGGCAGCGCCGGCGCCCATTTTTTCCCGGCTCTCCTTGAGGCAGCCGAAAGTGGGTTTTCCCTGTTGATCCTGACGGCGGATCGGCCCCCAGAGCTGCGCCACTGCCGCGCCGGGCAGACTATCGACCAGGTGAAGCTCTACGGTCACTACCCCAACTGGCAAGCGGAATTGGCCCTGCCCAGCGCGGAGCCAGAAGCCCTGGCCTATCTCCGCCAAGCCCTGGTTCACGCCTGGGAGCGCACGCTTTACCCCTTTCCCGGCCCTGTGCATTTGAATGTGCCCTTGCGAGATCCCCTAGCTCCCGTTGCCGATGGCAGCACTGCGCCCCTGGTTCATTTGCAGGAAGATCCGGAGTTTGAGAAGACCTTTTTCCGCGGGGTTATCCCCCCATCTGGCCTGGCTGCCGGTTCTGCGTTCGCGTCAACAGCTTCCTTTTGGCAGGAGTGGCGCGGCTGTGAGCGGGGGGTGATCTTGGCGGGGCCGGCCCAACCGGCGGATCCCCAGCGTTATGCAGAAGCGGTGGCCCGCTTGGCGCTGGCCCTGGGCTGGCCGGTGTTGGCGGAGGGACTCTCCCCTCTGCGCAACTACGCTTCCCTCAACCCCCATCTCATCACCACCTATGACCTCCTCCTGCAGCAGGATGGCCCCCAGCTCTGGCCGGAACAAGTCATCCAACTGGGATCCCTGCCCACCAGCAAAGCGCTGCGGCAAACCCTGGCCAAAGCTCGCCCCCGCACCTGGCTGCTCGATCCCCGGCCCGAGAACGGGGATCCTCTGCACAACCCCACCACCCATTTGCCCTTTGCTGTGGAAGAGCTGGCCGCCGGGATCCCGGAAGCAACATTCAAAACTCCAGCCCCCCGAACAGCTTTTCTGCAGGGCTGGCTGACAGCCGAAGCGCAAATCCGCGCCACCCTAGACCAGACCATGGCTGACCTGCCGGAGTGGTTTGAGGGCAAGATCGCCTGGTGGCTGGCCCACCACCTGCCGCCGGAGACGCCCCTGGTGATTGCCAACAGCACGCCGGTGCGGGATGTGGAGTGGTTTTGGCCGCCCAACGACCGCCGCATCCGGCCCTACTTCAACCGCGGCACCAACGGCATTGACGGCATTCTCTCGACCGCCTTCGGGGTGGCCCACCGCCATCGGCCAACAGTGCTGCTGACCGGGGATCTGGCCTTTTTGCACGACTGCGGCGGCCTGCGGCTTAGCCCTTGCCTGCAGGGATCCCTGACTATCCTCCTCATCAACAACCGGGGGGGTGGGATTTTCGAGCTGCTGCCCATTGCTGAGGCGGGCCCACCCTTTGAGCCCTACTTCGCCACTCCCCAGGCGGTGGATTTTGCCCTCCTCTGCCAGGCCCATGGCATTCCCCACCGGCGGCTAGAGACGTGGGAAGAGCTGGCCCAAGCCTTGGATCCCTTGCCCGCCCAAGGGGTGCGAGTGTTGGAGATCCTCACCGATCGGAAAGCCGATGCTCAGCGGCGGCGGGAGTGGTTTCAGCAGTGGTCTGTTCTGCCATCCAGGCTTTAACCCGCTCCCAGATCTGCTCCGGCAGATCCTCAGCCTCGCAGTCTAGCCACTGGATCCCTGGCATGGCCCGAAACCAGGTCATCTGCCGCTTGGCAAACTGGCGGGTGCGCCGCACAATCAAAGGCTGCAGCTCCGCCTCTGGGATCCGCCCTTCTAGGTAAGCGCCGATCTCCGCATAGCCCAAAGTTTGCAAGAGGGGCAAGTCCGGCCCATAGCGCTCCCGCAGAGTTTTTACCTCTTCGATCCACCCCCTCTCCATCATCTCCGCCGTGCGCCGGGCAATACGTTGTTCCAGACGGGGCATCGAGCAGCGCAGCCCCAAGATCAAGATGGGGTAGTGGGGAGGATGGGCCTGCCGTAGGCAAGAGGCCGGTTTCCCGGTGGTGTAAATAATTTCCAAGGCCCGCAGGGTGCGCACTTCATCATGAGAGTGGATCTGCCGAGCGGCCACGGGATCCAACTGCTGCAGCCAGGCGTAGCGGATCTCGGGCGGCCAAGTTTCCAATTGAGCGCGCAACTGGGGCTGAGGGGGAACTGCCGGGATCTCCAGCCCTGCAGTGATGGATTGGATGTAAAGCCCCGTCCCCCCCACCAGAATGGGAGTCTGTCCCTGCCGATGGGCCTCGGCAATGCGGGCTTGGGCCGCTCGTTGGAACTCGGCCACGGTGTAGGTGTGGCGGGGATCCACAAAGTCAATCAACTCGTGGGGCCAAAGGGCCCGCTCGGCGGGAGTGGGCTTGGCGGTGCCGATGTCGAACTCCCGGTACACCTGGCGAGAGTCGGCGTTTAACAGCGGGGATCCCAGCCGTTGGGCCAGCAGCAGCGCCTGGCGCGACTTGCCGGTGGCGGTGGGGCCAGCAATGACGACGAGCCCCGGCCCTGCGGTCGAGGAGGGAGGTTCTCGGCAGTCGCGCCCATTTGGAGACCGGTTTTGATCCATCCGCTGTCGGCAAGAAAGTTCACCCAGGGCAGCAGATTAAAATTTTCAAAGAACCCTAGCGCTGTGGATAAAATAGGACATCCATAGCCTCTATTGTCTTCCCGGCTCTTCGAATTTCCCCGTGATCTCATCTTACGTCTCTGCTTCCGTTGCCGTGTTGGGCGGGGCGCAGCCTCGATTTGAGCTGCCCCCTGTCAAACTCCTTCTCTTGTTGCTGCGGGCCTCGGCACGGCGAGGGCTGGCCGGCCTTGGCAGGGCCCTCGGAGCCGGTATCCTGGCGGCGCTGCTGGCGTGGGAACCGCGCCCTGCCTTGGCGGAAGTTTTGGTGCTCAAGCAGGGAGAAGTGCGCACTCTGCCCCTATTGCAAACGCGGGCCCGACTGCCCCTACAAATGGAAATGCTCTATTTGGGCATGGTGGAGGAGCGCTTCTTGAGCTACGCCCGCGCCAACAATTGGGAGACCATTGCTAGCGACCGCGAGGATCCCCGCTGGAGCCGCTGGCAACTGCGCCCAGGCGGTGAGGCCATCTACCTGCCGGATGCCCCTTCATCGCGGGATCCCTCAGAGCCCCCCCTCTACGCCCGCGGGTTTTATGTGCAAGCCTATTTTGTCGGCGGACGCTTGGCGGGGATGCACCTGATTCATAACCCGGAAGAGCCGGGCTTCAATTTGAGGCAACTGCAAAGGCTTGTTCGCGCTTGGTTCCCCGATAACCGCTTGATGTTGCACTACCAGGTGCTGCCGGAGGATCCCGACCGGCAGGTGCTGGGCGCCTACTGGGGCACCATCCCTTCTCCTTACCTTGCTGACATTCAGCGCAACAGCCGCCTGCCCTTTTGCCAAGTTTTTTTCAGCCCTACCTCGCCTCAGCCAATCGTTCCCACCTCTGCACCTCCGCATTGCCTCAGCCAGACTGCCGTAGAGGATGGTGCAGCCCCTGCGGCTGCCCAGAAGAAGACCGCCGCTCTGCGCTAGAATTTCGAGCCCGT
>NZ_JANSJB010000016.1:14405-18051 GCF_047462355.1 Synechococcus sp. H55.9
AGCTCCAGGGGGCTAGCGGGGTTGAGCACCACACCTGCCTGTTTGCCCAGATCCTTGATTTGGCTGAGGGTGCGGTGCAGGTGAATGGTAGAGCTGGACTCGGCATGAACGGAGATGATGTCGGCCCCCGCCTTGGCAAAGTCGGCCACATACTTTTCCGGCTCCACAATCATCAGGTGGACGTCCAGAGGCTTGGCCGTAACCGGGCGCAGCGCTTCCACCACCAGCGGGCCGATGGTAATATTGGGCACAAAGCGGCCATCCATGACGTCCACGTGGATCCAGTCGGCCCCCGCCTCGTCCACCGCCCGCACTTCTTCCCCCAAGCGGCTAAAATCCGCCGAAAGAATCGAAGGGGCGACAACAATCGGCTTTTGCCCAGAGGCTGCTGACGGCTGAGTCATGGTGAGTATCCAAACTGTGAACCGCAAGAAAGGGGAGCCTGCTCCTCTATGGTACGGGGTTTGATCCCCTTTGCAAACTGCCTCTTGGCTCGGAGACTAGGGTTACAGGGGACTGGCCTCGACCCAATGCCGGAAAACTTGGGCCAGATGACCCCAGGGATGCGGCGGCTGAGCGTTGCTCTGGGACTCTGGAGCAGCCTGCTCTGAGGGAGCCGGTTTTACCTCTTCTTCCAGCCGCAGGGCAAGCTGCTGCAATTGCATGTAGATGCTGTTGACGGCCAGCATGGCCAAGACGGTGCCGAAAAACTTGGTGCGGGATCCCATAGACCAACCCCTAGGCAAGAAGCAAGATAGAGGATATTCTCGTCGCCGCTGCCCTAGTTCCACCTTAGCGCACAGGCGGAACAGGTCTTTTGGAGAAAATCCTTACACTTTCTCTCGACAGCTTCAGGAACTTGCGCCCAAGCAACGTCATGAGCACCTATCAGCACCTGCACACCGCCCTTTGGGTTAGCGATCTGGCCAGGGCTGAGCATTTCTACGGAACCGTGCTCGGGATCCCCAAGGCAGAACGGTTTCCCTTTAACTTTCCCGGCGCTTGGTACCAGGTGGGGTCTTCGCAGATTCATTTGATTGTCACTGAGGAGCCGCTTGACCAAGGGCAGCAAGCCAGTCGTGGCAGCAAGGCGAAGTGGGGGCGCCATCCCCACGTGGCGCTGGGAGTGGAAGATCTGGAGGCGGTAAAGGCCCGCTTGCTGCAGGCAGGCTATGAGGTGCAGCCCAGCGCTTCCGGGCGGGCGGCTGTGTTTGTTCGGGATCCCGACGGGAATGTGATCGAGCTGAGCTCCATAAGCCCCCCTCAGCCATGACCGCCATGCCAGAGCCCTCTTTGCCCCAGCAGCGCAGCGTCCTCAACTCCCTTGACCCGGCCACCGCCCTGGTCAGCTCGGCGCAGATGCGGCGCCTCGAGGAGGAGATCTTCGCTGCCGGCATGCCCGTGGCCGCCCTCATGGAGAAGGTGGGGCTGGCCGTTTTTGCCCGGTTGCGGCAGGATTTTCCCCAGGCGCAGCGCGTTGGCATCCTCTGCGGCACGGGGCACAATGGCGGCGACGGCTTGGTGGTTGGGCGAGAGCTGCAGCTAGCCCAAAAGGGGGTAAAGGTTTGGCTGGGGAAGCCGGATCTCAAACCCCTAACCGCCGACCACGCCCGCTACCTCAGGGCTCTAGGAGCGGAGTTTGTGGAGCGGGTGGAGGCGTTGGCCGACTGCGACTTGCTCATCGACGCCCTCTTTGGCATTGGCCTAAACCGGCCCCTGGGGGATCCCTGGGCGGGGGCGGTGGAGTGGGCCAACGGCAGCAGCATTCCCATCCTCAGCCTGGACTTGCCTTCTGGCCTCAACGACCAGACAGGTGAGATCTGGGGCTGCTGCATCCGCGCCAGCCACACCTATGCCCTCGGCCTCTGGAAACGGGGCCTGTGGCAGGAGGCGGCTCTGCCCTGGGTGGGACGGCTGCATCGCCTTGATTTTGGCATCCCCCCTTGGGCCTGCCCGGCAGAGGCGGCTCCCCAGTTGTTGCTGAACCCTTGGCCGCATTTTCCCCCTGACCCGCCTTTGGATACCCACAAATACCGCCAGGGATCCCTGCTAGTGGTCGCAGGGTCGGCGGCCTATGCCGGGGCGGCAGTGTTGGCCGGGCTGGGATCCCGCGCCAGTGGCGTGGGCATGGTAACCCTGGCGGTGCCGGCGGAATTGAAGGGGCTCATCCACAGCACTTTGCCGGAAGCCTTGGTTCACCCCTGGGAAGGGATCCCGGCTCTGCCGCCGCTGGGTGAAAAACCTTTCCAGGCGGTGGCGGTGGGGCCCGGCCTAGGAGAAGCCCGCCGGCGACTGCTGGAGAGCTTGCTGCAGGATTGGGCCGGGATCCCTTGGGTTATCGACGCCGATGGCCTCAATGCCCTGGCGGAGATGGGGGTGGAGCGCTTGCAAGAAAACGGGATCCAAGCCATCCTCACCCCCCACCTGGGGGAATTTCGCCGGCTTTTTCCAGGGATCCCGCCTGCGGATCGCATGGAGGCAGCCCAAAAGGCGGCAGCCCAGAGTGGAGCAGTGGTGGTTTTAAAGGGAGCACGGACGGTCATCGCCTCTCCTAGGGGGGAATGCTGGGTCAACCCGGAGAGCACACCGGCTTTGGCCCGCGGTGGCAGCGGCGATGTCCTAACTGGCTTAATCGGCGGCCTGGTGGCGCGCAGAAGGGCCCAACTGGGTCAGTCGATGGGGATCGCGGAGCTGCTCAGTTGTGCCTGTGCCGGAGTGTGGTGGCATGCCCAAGCCGCTATCCAACTGGCGGGGGAGCGGGGTCTAACAGGGGTGGATCCGGCCCACCTAGGGGAGTACCTGCCCAAGGCGCTAAGTCGGCTTAAGGTTGCAAGAACCCCAGGGCCAGCCCCAGGAAAATGAACAGGCCAAACCCAATCCGGTAGGCGATAAACAGCCAGGTGCTGCTGCGCTGCAAAAATCGAATGAGCCAATCGATGGACCCGTAGGAGAAAACAAAGGCCGAGAGCGTCCCCAACCCCTGCGACAGCAGCGCCTCTGCCTTAAACTCGGAGATGAACTCCGCCACCCCCGCCAAAAAGAGGGCCGGGATCCCCAGCAAAAAGGAGTAGCGGGCGGCAGCCGAGCGCTGCAAATCCAGCAACAGAGCCGCCGTCAGCGTCACACCGGAGCGGGAGACCCCTGGAATCAAAGCCAAAGCCTGGGCCAGCCCCACCCAGAGCCCATCCCCAATGCCCAGGCTGTGCAGATCTCGCCGGCGTTTCCCCACCCGTTCCGCCCAGCCCAAAGCCAGCGCCAAGCCAATGGCGGCAGCAGCAATTACCCCCAACTGGCGGGGTGGGGATCCCCAAATGGCCTTGACGGCCCATCCGGCAACCACAATCGGCAACGTCCCCACCAGGATCCCTATGAGCAGCCGCCAAGACTCCTGCTGGAAATCTCGCTCCTGCCAAGCCTTCCAGGAGCCAAGGAGCACCTGGCGCAGATCAGAGGCAAAGTAGATCAACACCGCCCCCAAGCTGCCCAACTGGATTACCGCCGCAAAGGAAGCGCCTGCATCTGGCCAGCCCAGCAAAGCCGGAACCACCCGCAGGTGCGCCGTGCTGCTGATGGGCAGAAATTCAGTGATCCCCTGCACCATGCCCAAGAGCAGGGCCTGCCACCAGTTGGGATACCAGGTGTCGGC
>NZ_JANSJB010000016.1:18151-24794 GCF_047462355.1 Synechococcus sp. H55.9
GAGGATCACTTAAAGAAACTGAGTACCCCCACCCCGATCACCATCAGCACCCAGAGCAGGGATCCCACCAAAATCACATTCTTGGCCCGGCTCCAGTCGCTGGCCGAGCTGTAGAGCACCGGCACCGCCACCACCAGCAGCAAGCTGTACAGCACCAACACCAACAAAGCAATTTGGAAAATGAGCATCATGGTCTGGATCCCTCACAAAAGTCTTGTCTTGGATAAAAGCTCCCGACAACACCGGGCTACCCAACCTGATCCGGCTCGCTGCGCACCGGCGGCAGGGTAGATAAGATAGATAACGCTCTGACTATACCAAAACTGGGATCCCTCTCAAGGCCAGATCCGTCGGGGCAGCCGCTGGATGGATGAACTATCTAGATACAGACTGCATTCGGAAAGGGTTGAAGTCGGTTGCCACGTCAAAGTAGTCTTCCTGTTCTTGCTGCTTCAGCCAGCCGGTGATGGCGTAGGTCAGAGGCGTACAGACTGCCTCAACGGCACACTTGAACACGTAGTTGGAGACGATGAGGCTCACGAGACCGGGAAACACCCCCCAGAAAGCGATGAGAATAAACAGGCCCGTGTCCACCGCTTGGCCCACCAGGGTGGAGCCGATGGTGCGCGTCCACAGCCAGCGTCCCCGCGTCCACACCTTCAGGCGCGCCAGCACGTAGGCATTGGCGAAGCTGCCGCTCCAGTAGGCAATCAGGCTGGCCAGCACAATACGGGGGGTGAGGCCGAGGATCTGGTTGTAGGCTTCCTGATAGGGCCAGTCGGGGGCTGCCGGCAGGGATCCCACGATCATGAAGGTCGCCGACATCAGGGCCGCCGAGAAAAACCCCAGCCAGATCACCCGCCGCGAGCGGGCATAGCCGTAGACCTCCGTGAGAATGTCGCCGAAAATGTAGCTGAGGGGAAAGAGGATGGTGCCGCCATCGAAGGTAAACGGCCCCAAAAGCACGATCTTAGTGGAGGCGATGTTGGAAATCAGCAGCACGGCCACGAACAGGGCCGTCACCGCATCCAGGTGCCGATAGGCGCGCTCAGACATCAGGATCCCCCCAACAGTTTACGAATATGGCGCAGCTCCCTGACGATCAGGGCCAGGCCCTGGCTGTGCCGTTCCACCTCGCTGGTGAGCTTACGGATCTGCTCTTCCAGGTTAGCGCTATAAGATTCCTGACGCTCCAGGCGCTGGTTGAGGCTGGCAAGCCGCGTCACCACCTCCCGCTGGATGAGGTTTTCCGTACCTTGGATGAGCAGCGTCTCGATGGCGGTGAGCTTGTTCAAGAGCAATTGAGTGTTGGTTTCCGATCCGGGCTCCAGCGCAGCCGCCGGGGTCACTTGCAGGGCCTTTTGAATGCGAGCCAGAAGGGCTTCCGCCTCAAACGGCTTTTCAATGAAGTCAAAATCGACAAAAGGCTCAGGGATGCGGGCTGTTACCTGCTCTTTCATCCCCGACATGATGATGACGGGGGTATTCTTCAGGCTCTCTTCCTGCCGGATGGCCTGCAATGTGTCATAGCCGTCCATCTTGGGCATGACAAAATCCAGCAAGATCAGGTCGGGGTGATGTTTTTTGGCAGCCTCCAAGCCCGCTAGGCCATCTTTGGCCTCCAGCACCTGAAACTGGTCAGCCAAGATGCTGGCCACCATCTTGCGGATCATGATGCTATCGTCAATGACCAACACCGTCTTGGCTGTCATGCTCGGGGCACTCCCTTTTCTGTTCCCATCTGCTCGACCTGCTCAGCCCCTTCCTCCAGTGCATGGGGCATCGGGGACGTCCTTCCGGGGACACCAATAGAGTACTCTCCCTCTTAGGGAAGTGGGGTGTGATTGGCGATCTACAGCTCCAACTTCGCCGACTCTCCCAAGGCCCAGAACTTGCCGGTTTCCCATCGCTGCCTTGCTATAATCTAACGTAAACAAACATTAAGCATTCGCACCTTGCAGGGTTATGAGCCTACAGTTGAGCTCCGAGCTGTCGCTGCCGATCCCGTCTCCAGTCGGAGAAGCTGCCTACCGCACTTTTCAGTGGGGTAAAAATCTCTTTGGCTTTGCCCATAAGGCTCTCTCCACCCAGGCTTCGGAGCTGATGCTCTCGGTACTTAGGGATCTGCAGAGCTTCTCCTCCGGGAAAACCCTGCCGCCGCGGGAGCGAGTGAAGCTCAGCGCAGCTACTTTGCAAGAGTTGCGGGCTCGTTACGAACGGCTGCTCCAGGTCGATTGGCAAGATGCCGAGGCAGGTTATTACCCTCACGCGCTTCTTTTCGACAACCCCTGGCTGGACTTTGCCCGCTACTACCCGCAGGTATGGCTGGATCTGCCGCAGATCACTCAGCGGGTACACAGCAAGCGCTACCAAGAGTTTTCTCAGGACATCTCCACAGAAGGCTATCCAAAATACTACCTGCAAAATTTTCATTACCAAACCAACGGCTACCTGAGCGACAGCTCGGCTGAGCTCTACGACCTGCAGGTGGAACTGCTGTTTGGTGGCACGGCAGATGCGATGCGGCGGCGGGTGATCCGCCTGCTCAAAGATGCTCTCGATCCCGCCCTGTCGGCTCCCCACATTCTCGATGTAGCTTGTGGCACCGGGCGCACGCTGCGCCTGCTGCGGGGATCCCTGCCCAAAGCCGCGCTGTATGGTTTGGATCTTTCCCCTGCCTACCTGCGCAAGGCCAACCGGCTGTTGCAAGAGCTGCCGGGGGAGCTGCCGCAGCTCATCCGCGCCAACGCCGAGGCCATGCCCTACGCCGACGCCACCTTTGATGCGGTTGTCAGCGTGTTTCTCTTCCACGAGCTGCCCGGCCCAGCCCGCCAAAATGTCATCAACGAGATGAGCCGCGTGGTGAAGCCGGGGGGCGTGATCGTCATTTGCGACTCGGTGCAACTGCTGGACTCGCCGGAGCTGGAGGAGACGATGGAAGCTTTTGCGCAAACCTTCCACGAACCCTACTACCGGGACTACATCCGCGACGATCTGGGGGCGCGCCTGCAGCAGGCGGGCTGTGAAGTGTTGCGCCGAGAAACCCACTACGTCAGCGCCTACACCTTGGCCCGCAAAAGTTGAGCACCCTTCTAGGGGAACCCGCCGCCTGTAGCTAGCTTGGGTTTTTAAGGCGGTTGACCACCCGTGCCCCTCCAGGGAGGGACGGCACAAGGCCATCCCAGCAGGCAAGATATCAGCTTCTAATCCCCGCCTTGCAAGGTGGGGCCCTACGGCGCTAGCTGGTAAATCGGCGGTCACTTGTCCAGAGGGTGTATAGTAGTTTTAGACACGAAACCTTGGATAAGAAGACGGGTTGTTAACTGGATAACCCTTGGGCGCAAGTCCGTCTAAACTCTTTTCTTCCGCTTAGGCTCATGTCCCACCCCCATGGATCCCTCCGCGCCGGCATCACTGCTCTCAAGCAGGAGCGCTACCTGGAGGCGATCAATCTTCTCGAGTCGTTCTGCTACTGCTGCTCAATCCAAGAGAAGCAAGAGCGCAATGGCTCTAGGGCAAATCCGGAAGACTGCGCTTTGGCTCGTGTGGCTCTGGTCATGGCCTATCAGGGTAGTGGTGACCTGGAGCGCTCAATCGCCCTTTGCCAAGAGCTGTTGGAGCAGAAGGAAACAGTTGAGTCCACTACCTGGGCTCGGGAATGGGCAGCCCAGGCTCTGCCCACCCTCAAACAGGCTTCCGAACACGCCATGCCGCCTGAAGAAGTGATGGCGCGGCTGCCCGTCCTGCGGCAGTTGGAAGACTGTCGGCTCCTCTGTAGCTCCCGCGATCCGGCCCCGCATCTGCTTAAATCTGCCCATTTCTGAGGGAGAGGGCCTGCAGGGAAGGGTCCCTCTTAGCCGTGGATGTCCGGCCCTAGCCTCTATCGTTAGCAGCTTCATAGCAACTTTATGTCTGTTGTCGAGCCGATGACCTATCACTTTGTCGTTGCCAGCCTGTCTTTCTTACGTTCTGAGCCCCTGGAAGAGGTGCTGGAGGAGCGTCGCCGACACTACGAGGAGCGCCGCCGCCCTGTCGATTTCTTCTGGGTGCCGCAGCCGGCTTTTATGGAAGCCCCACCGTTGAAGCCTTTGCGGGACAAGCTGAGCGGCCCACTGGGGGCAGTGGTCTCAACCAACGAGGATTTCATTCGCTGGCTGAAGGTGCGCCTGACTTTTGTAGAAATGGGCAGCTTCGTGGCTCCTAGCGAGTCGATCCCGGATCCCTTGCGCTCCTTATCTGCCGACAAAGGGTAAGCCTGCCGATTCCTAAGATTTGAATGGGTTGAGGGGAGGGCAGGCCAGGATAAGATCGGGGCACCCCATACCTGCCCTTCTTGGCTGACGGGATCCTCCGTTGTGGGGCCGACGTCGGGGAAATGGGCAGGTCAGCCGCGGAGCACTATGACTTTATGACTTTGGAGCAACAATGGAACAGGCCGGAAGGAGGGGCAGAGGTCTGCCACCCCAACTCCTGCCTTCGGGATTTCCAGCCTGCATCAGCGCCAACTTGGGTGCTGAAGTCAGAAGCTCTCTTGCCTGAGCCGACAGCAAGCCCCACCCTGAGCTCGCCGGAGTGCTCCTCTGGGGATCCCTCACCAGATCCACTTCCCGAGGATCCCCAAAAAGAAGAGGAAAATCAAGGTTTATCTGAGCCGGGCCTGAGAAACTTTGTTGCTGTGCTGCGCCGACGCAATTTTCTGCTGCTGTGGACGGGGCAGGTGTGTTCGCAGTTGGCGGACAAAGTGTTGTTGGTGCTGCTGATTGGGTTGATTGCCCGCAAGTTTCAGCCAGAAGGAGCCTCTATTAGCGGTTGGGTCTCGGCCATCATGCTGACTTTTACGCTGCCGGCGATGCTACTGGGCAGCCTGGCAGGGGTATTTGTGGATCGCTGGCTAAAAAAAGGGGTGTTGGTGCTCTCCAACCTGGCGCGCGGGATCCTGGTGTTGCTGTTGCCGCTGCTGCTCTGGCTCACCGCCGGGCGCGACCTTTGGCCGGGGATCCCCTTGGGGTTTGTCGGGCTGTTGCTGGTGAGCCTTGCCGTCTCGACCCTGACCCAGTTTTTTGCTCCTGCTGAACAGGCGATTTTGCCCTTGATCCTGCCGAAGCGAGAGCTGCTGGCGGCCAATTCCCTCTACACCACCACGATGATGGCTTCGCTGATTGTTGGCTTTGCTGTGGGGGAACCGCTGTTAACCCTGGCGGATCATTGGGTGCGCCATTGGTTGCCGGGCTGGGAGGTGGGGCCGGAGCTGTTGGTGGGGGGAGCCTACCTCTTGGCCGGATCCCTGCTGTTGCTGCTACAACCCCACGAGAAGCTGGAGCCCCAGCCTTGGGAAGCCCCCCACCTTTGGGAAGATCTCCAGTTGGGCTTGCAATATGTCGGCCAGATGCCCCTGATCCGGGCTGCTCTGCTGCAGGTGGTGGTGCTCTACTCGCTGTTTGCGGCACTGGCCGTTTTGGCGGTGCGCATGGCCGAAGTGATGCCGGAGCTGAAGCCGGATCAGTTTGGGGTGTTGTTGGCCGCTGCCGGCCTGGGCATGGGGATCGGCGCCTTTTGGGTGGGGCATGCGGGCCGCCGGGTGAGCTGCCGCGCCTGGAGCGGGCTGGGATCCCTGCTGCTCTGTGGGTCTCTGGCAGCCCTATCTTGGACGACCCACTGGTTGTTGCTCAGCTTGGGCTGGATTGCTCTGTTAGGCTGTGGCGGGGCTTTGGTGGCGGTGCCGATGCAAACCTTGATCCAGGAGGAAACGCCAGATCATCTGCGAGGCAAGATTTTTGGGCTCCAGAACAATGTGGCCAATATCGCCCTCAGTTTGCCTCTGGTCTTGACGGGGTTGGCGGAAACCTACTTTGGCCTTTCCGGGATGTTTTTAGGCCTGTCTGCTCTGGCCGCTCTGGCGGGGCTGTACACCTGGAGCCTATTGGGCAGAGAAGGCCGGTGAAACCCTCTCAAAGCTGGGGCCAAGGCAGCAGCTAACTCTGCTACTCTTGTAGAGGCTCAAAAGTCGAGACCCTCCTTGCAGCTCGGCGCTTTGCCTTTGCGGGGATCCGCCCATGCACATCGCCTGGATAGGCAAGAAAACACCTTTCTGTGGCAATGTCACCTACAGCCGTGAGGTGACCAACGGCCTGTTGGATCGGGGACATCAAGTGAGCTTTTTTCACTTCACCAACGACGGCCAACCGCCCGCTTTGGATCCTGGAGGTGAAGGCTGGCGGGCAGAGCTGGATCGCCGCGACGTTTCCCTCCCCTGTCTGTATAAGTCGCAAATTTACACGATCCCGGCCCCCAACGCCAAGCGGGTGCTCACCCAGGCCCTCAGGGAACTGCAGCCGGATCTGGTACATGCCTCCTTGACGATTTCTCCCATTGACTTCGTGCTGCCGGAGATCTGTGGGGAGCTCAACCAGCCACTGGTGGCCACTTTTCACCCGGCCTTCGACCGGCGGCGGCGCAACATCGCCTCCCGCACCCAATACTTGGCCTATCAACTCTACGCCCCTTGTCTGGCCAATTATCACCGCACCATTGTCTTCTCAGAGACGCAACGGGAGATCTTGGTCAAACTGGGGGTGCGTCCCCAGCAGGTGGTGGTCATTCCCAATGGCGTGGATGTGGACAAGTATTCGCCTGGGCCTTCAAC
>NZ_JANSJB010000016.1:24894-33276 GCF_047462355.1 Synechococcus sp. H55.9
TTCTATACCCTTCAACATGGGATCCACTGGCTGGGGTATATTGCCGACGAGCAGCAGCGCATCGAGATCTTGCGCGGGGCCGATGTGTTTGTTTTGCCCTCTTTGATCGAGGGGCTCTCTTTGTCCTTGCTGGAGGCGATGGCCTGCGGGCTGGCGGCGGTGGCCACCGATGTGGGCGCCGATGGCGAGGTTTTGGCGGATGGAGCCGGGATCCTGTTGGATCCGACACGGGTGACGGCGGAGCTGCAAACCCTGCTGCCTTTGCTGCGGGATCAACGGGAGTTTACCCAACTGCTGGGGATGAAGGCCCGCCGGCGGGTGCTGGAACGCTATACCCTCAGCCACAACATCAGTCGGGTGGAACAGCTCTACCGGGAGCTGTGCCAGGGATCCCGTCAGCATCGCCGGGCCTAAAGGAGGAAGTCGAAAGCGAGGCAGAACTTTTGTGTAGAGCTTGTGATATTTTTGCTAAGCTGTTTCGTTACGTTTCCAAGGGATTAACGCCAGCCTTCCCGATGGATGCTCACAGCCCCCAAAAGGCCGTTTCGGCACAGCTATCCGGCTCCTCGTGGTCGGAGCCTTTGCTTGGCCAGGATTTGCCCCCCAATCCTCCAGTTCCCTCCCTGGAGAACTCGGGCGACTTACGCTCAGCTCAGGCCAGCCCGGATCCGGTTGGCGTTACGTCTGATGAGGTGGAGCTGCCGGAGGTCAAGCCTGCCATTGTGCCTGCCCCTGCAATGCCGGATCGGGTGGCAATGGGGAGAGACCAGTATCGGATGCAGTATTTGCTGGCGTGGTTAGCCTTTGCCCTCCGCTCCTTTAACAACTTGAATCAGATCCTGGAGCTGACGGCTTTTGTGGCCAGCCAACTGACCGATGCCGAAGGCGGAGCCCTGGTTTTGTTCAACCCCAACGGCACCATTCAGTTGGATCAACTGCATTGCTCGGATCTCCACCACCGCGAACAGATTCGGGCTGAGATGGAGCAGATTGCCCAAACCCTCTCGGCTCAGGAGCCCATGCTCAAGACGGCGGGATCCCTGTCCGTCAAAATCCCTGCCCTCGAACACCTGTTGGACGAGCGGTTTCGCCAGAGCTTAGGGCCAGATGTGCGCCTCTTCGGCACGCCCTTGTTGATCCGCAACTCTGTCCAGGGTCGCTTGTACGTCTTCAGCCGTCAGCCCGGCTACCACTGGGATGAACGCCGCCAACAACTGTTGCGCCTGGTCGCCGATCAGGCAGGCGTGGCCATCGAAAACGACCGCTTGACGGCAGCCTTGCGCCGCAAAGTGGCCCTAGAAAAAGAAATGGAGATCGGCTCTTACATCCAGGCTCAATTGCTACCGCAGGAGTACCCGCAAGTCAAAGGCATTCGCCTGGCAGCTCGTTGCCGTGTGGCCAGCAAAGTGGGAGGCGACTACTACGATTTCATCAAGATTCCAGAAAAATCAGATCCGGCTGCCTCTCCACCCTCATCTGAAAAGCTGGCCATCGTCATTGGGGATGTGATGGGCAAAGGGGTGCCCGCCGGCCTGTTGATGAGCATGACCCGAGCCATGGTGCGGGCAGAAGCTCTCAACCGTCATTCCCCAGCCCGCGTTCTGCAACATCTGAACCGGGCCATGTACAGCGACCTGGAGCACTCCAATCGCTTCATCAGCCTGTTTTATTCAGAGTACGATCCCCACTCCCATCGCCTTTGCTTTAGCAACGCGGCCCACAACCCTACCCTGTGGTGGCAGGCCCGCACCCGCGAGATTCAACCCCTGGACACAGAAGGGGCGCTGATCGGCTTGGAGGAAAACAGCCACTACTCGGAAAGCTGCGTGCAACTGCAACCCGGAGATGTGGTGGTGTACTACACCGACGGCTACACCGAGGCTGCCAACAGCCGCGGGGAGCGCTTGGAAACCTCTGGGCTCATGGATGCCATCCAGCATGCTGCCTGTCGCTACGACTCCCCCGAAGACATCTTGGAGAGCTTGTTTGAGCAGATGGATGCTTTCCGAGGTCGCCAGGGATCCCCTCCTCTGACCCTGTTGCCGCCGGACGATCCAGAGCTGCTATTGCAAGATGAGATTTCCCTGCGGCCTGAGCCTGTGGACGATACCACACTGGTGGTGTTGAAGGTGTTGCCCGACTCTGAGCCAAAATAGCTAAAAAAGTTCGAACTCAGGGTACGCTCTAGCTAGTACAGGGCTGGCTCCCCTGCTTCCCGGTTATCTACACCTTAGGCATAGCCATGAACTTCTCTTCCTCTGGGTCTGAAACCACTTCGGTTTACTTGCCGGCTCCTGCTGCTTTCCAGACAAAAATGATGGTCGGGCAGGTGTTCCGGCAGGATGTACTGGGCGATATCCGCAAGGGTTGGAATGGCTTTGTGGAGTCGGGCCAAATTTGGGCGCTTTTGATAGGGATCGTGGTGGGCTATATGCTCAAGAGCATCACCAGCTCCCACTAGTTGCTCTGGCCGGATCCAGTTGGCCTGAGGCGGCGGGGTTTTAGCCGTCGGTTCTTGATTTTTGTATTTTTTCCACAACTGCAGCGGTGGTCAATCCTTCTCCCCATTCTCCCAGTTCTGAGCCGACAGCGACGGTTACCCCACGCCCCTGGAGCCAGCGCTTTGAGGGATCCCTGCATCCTGCCATCGCCCGCTTCAACGCCAGCATCGGCTTCGACATCCGCCTTTTGCCCTACGATGTGGCCGGATCCCTGGCTCATGTGCAGATGTTGGCCGCTTGCGGCATTCTGACCCGGCCAGAGGCCGACCAGATCCGGCAGGGGCTGGAGCAGATCCAACAGGAAGCGGCTGCCGGCACCTTCCGTCCCGATCCAGAGGCCGAGGATGTCCACTATGCCGTCGAGCGCCGTTTGGTGGCCTTGGTGGGGGAGGTGGGCAAAAAACTGCACACGGGGCGCTCCCGCAACGACCAAGTGGCTACCGATCTGCGCCTCTATCTGCGGGATCACATCGATCACCTGCGGCAGGCCCTCTGGGAGCTGCGGGGAGTCTTGCTGGACTTGGCCGAGCAGCATCTGGAGACGATCCTGCCCGGCTACACCCATCTGCAACGGGCTCAGCCGATCAGCCTGGCCCACCACCTTTTGGCCTATGAAGAAATGCTCTGGCGAGACTGGCAACGGCTGGGGCGGGTGCGGGAAGAGGTGAATGTCTGTCCCCTCGGCTCCGGGGCCTTGGCCGGCACTTCCCTGCCCATCGATCGGCAGCTCACTGCCCATCTGCTGGGATTTGAGCGCATCAGCGCCAACAGCTTGGATGCCGTCAGCGACCGCGACTACCTGGTGGAGTTTCACACCGCCGCCAGCTTGATTTTGGTTCACCTCAGTCGCCTCTCGGAAGAGCTTGTCCTCTGGGCCTCGCAGGAGTTCGGCTTTGTCGTCCTCACCGATGCCTGTGCCACCGGCTCCAGCCTCATGCCCCAGAAGAAAAACCCCGATGTGCCGGAATTGGTGCGCGGCAAGGCGGGGCGGGTGTTTGGCCATCTCCAAGCTTTGCTGGTCACCTTGAAGGGGCTGCCGCTGGCCTACAACAAAGATCTCCAAGAAGACAAAGAGGGGCTATTCGATACGGTCGAGACCTTAAAAGCCTGCCTGGAGGCGATGACCATCCTGCTGCGGGAAGGGATCCAATTTCAGCCTGAGCGCATGGCCGCTGCTGTGCAGGAGGATTTCTCCAACGCCACCGATGTGGCCGACTACTTGGTGCGCAAAGGGATCCCCTTTCGCGCTGCCCATGACCTGGTGGGCCAGATCGTGCGCATTTGTTTGGCAGAGGGGATCCTGCTAAAGGATCTGCCCTTGGAGCGCTGGAAAACTTTCCACCCGGCTTTTGAGGAGGACATTGCGGCGGCCATCGATCCCCGCCAGGTGGTGGCGGCGCGGCGCAGCGCCGGAGGAACGGGCTTTGCCGTAGTACGGGAAGCCCTACAACAGGCCCAGGCCCGCCACCAGCAGCCAGCGCCCTCGGAAGGAACGCTACAAATTTAAACTTATCTCAACGAGAATTGGCAATGTTTGGGTTTTCCTCGCCAGGGTGTGCCATCCTGAGGTTCTGAGCCGCTCCAACACAATTCCCAGCTTGTTGGCCTCTGCTCTGGGTGACCGTTTCATGTTGGATAACCTCACCGCCCATATCCTCGAAAATGCGGCCAAGCGTCGCTGGCGAGAACGCGCCTACAGCCGATTTTTGCAGGACTGGCGACGACAAGTGGTGCTGCTGCGCCGTCAACGAGCTGGGGAGTTGGGCCCCCCTCTGGGGGATCCCACCTGTGTTTTCAGCGCCCACTCGGCTTGGTTGCGCTGCGCCGTCAATCCACGGGGGCCGTGCCAGGGCTGCCCCCACTATGCCGCGGCTCCAAAACCCGCTCCAACTCTAGAGTCGCTCCATTAGAGGGATCCGACCGCTGGCGTCGGCACCATCGGGCCGCGCTCCCCCAAGCTGCGTCGAGTCGAGGACCCCGCTGTAGCCAAGTTGAGGGATCCCCGGCCAATTTGTGCCACAATAAAAGAACGGTAACTCCATCGACAAAAGCGAGATTCATGGCCCTTCACCTCTCGGCAGAGCACCTTCGCGCCATCCGCCAGCAGGGCGAGCAGGCCTTTCCCTACGAGGGCTGCGGCATTTTAATTGGCGAGCTCAAAGGATCGGACAAGATCGTCCACGAGCTGTGGCCGGCGGCCAACACCTGGGATCAAGCTGAAAACCCCTTAGCAGACGGAGAATCCAGCCGCCGCCGCTTCTTGATCGAGCCGGCAGTTTTCAAGCGGGCCAACGACCATGCTGTGCGCAGAGGGTTGGGGATCCTGGGCACCTATCACTCTCACCCCAACCATGCGGCTATTCCCTCGGAGTTCGATCGGCAGCACGCCTTTCCTTGGGGCTTTTCCTGTGTGATCGTCAGTGTGCGCGAGGGCAAAGCAGAAGAGGTGGTCAGTTGGGTTTTGGATGAGCAGGAGCAACCCCAGCGGGAGCCGATGCAAATTTTGGAAGATGCGGCCCTTGCCGCGCTGCCAGTTTTGGCCGGCTAGGGCCGGGCGTCGGTGGCCCTGATCTTCTAGCTTGAGGTGAGATCTGGGGCTGAGTTCCGTTGCGATCCCGGTTGGACAAGCCGGTGTGGAGAGAGTGAGTGGTGCCGGAAAAGCGGTAGTCTGAACTGGAGAGGTGACATAACTGCAAGCAGGTAGGTCCGCCAGATCGGCTCGGAACCTCAAAAATGAACCAGAGATCGCTAGAATCCTTCCCTGAACTCCCATGGCAACCAAAATCTTAATCCCCGCCCCCCTGCGCCCCTACACCGACAACCTGGAAGCTGTTGAGATCGAGGGCAGCAACGTCGGCGAAGTGATGCGCAACCTCATCGCCCGCTACGGCGAACTGAAGCGCCACCTCTACACCGAGGACGGCAAGCTGCGCAATTTCGTCAACGTTTACCTCAATGACGAGGACGTGCGCACTTTGACCCAAGGCGACAACACCCCCGTGGGAGAACAAGCCGTCATCAGCATTGTTCCTGCTATTGCCGGAGGGCTTTGACCATGCTGAACCTGGACACCAGCCAAGTCAGCCTCTCCCGCGAGGAGATGGAGCGGTTTTCTCGCCATTTGATCCTGCCGGAGGTGGGCCTGGAAGGACAAAAGCGGCTGAAAGCGGGCAAGGTGCTCTGCATCGGCACAGGCGGCCTCGGCTCACCCCTGTTGCTGTACTTGGCGGCAGCCGGCGTGGGGCGGATCGGCATCGTCGATTTCGATGTGGTGGACGTGTCGAACCTGCAGCGGCAGGTGATCCACGGCACTTCCTGGGTGGGCAAGCCCAAGGTGGAATCGGCCAAGAACCGCATCCTGGAGATCAACCCCTATTGCCAGGTGGACGTTTACAACACCGCTCTGAAGGCCCACAACGCCCTGGAGCTGTTTGCCAACTACGACGTGATCGTGGACGGTACCGATAATTTCCCCACCCGCTACCTGGTCAACGATGCCTGTGTGCTGACGGGCAAGCCCAATGTCTACGGCTCGATCTTCCGCTTTGAAGGGCAGGCGACGGTCTTCAACTACGAGGATGGGCCCAACTACCGCGATCTCTACCCCGAGCCACCCCCACCGGGGCTGGTTCCCTCCTGTGCCGAGGGGGGAGTGCTGGGGATCCTGCCCGGCATCATCGGCCTCATTCAAGCTACGGAGACTGTGAAGATCCTGTTGGGCATCGGCACGACCCTGAGCGGGCGGCTGCTGCTCTACGATGCTCTAAAAATGAGCTTCCGCGAGCTAAAGCTGCGCAAGAACCCTGCCACCCCGCCCATCACTCAACTTATCGACTACGAGCAGTTCTGCGGGATCCCGCAAGCGCAAGCTAGCCAAGCGGAGATCCCGGAGATCAGTGTGGCCGAGCTGAAGGCGCGGATGGATGCCGGCAAAGATTTTGTGTTGATCGACGTGCGCAACCCCAACGAGTGGGAGATCGGTCGGATCCCTGGCGCCCACCTGATCCCGTTGCCGCAAATCGAAAATGGCGATGGGGTGGAGCAGGTGCGCAAGCTGCTCAATGGCTCGGAGCTGATCGTCCACTGCAAGAGTGGAGTGCGCTCGGCTAAGGCCTTGAAGATCCTACAAACTGCTGGGATCGCGGGGAAAAATCTACGCGGTGGCATCCTCGCCTGGGCTGAGGCTTACGATCCCTCGATTCCCAAGTACTGAGACAACTTCCGGATCCCTGGTCCAGGATATGATGGCTCCGCTGCCCAGAGCCGGCTGTGCCCAATATCTCCCTTTTGCGTCCCTTTTTCCATGAGTGCCACTTTGCCGGCAGAGACAGAAACCATCTTTCACTCCATCCCCGAAGCCCTGGAAGACCTCAAGTGTGGCCGCATGGTCATCGTGGTCGATGACGAAAATCGGGAAAACGAAGGGGATCTGATCTGTGCTGCCCAGTTTGCCACGCCAGAGGTGATCAACTTCATGGCCACCCACGGGCGCGGCCTCATTTGTCTAGCCATGCAGGGATCCCGTCTGGACGAGCTGAAGATCCCGCTGATGGTGGGGCAAAACACCGACAGCAACCAGACTGCCTTTACCGTCAGCATCGACGCCGGGCCAGAGTTAGGGGTTTCGACGGGCATTTCCGCCGCCGATCGCTCCCGCACCATCCAGGCGGCCATCCACCCCCATACGCGGCCGGAAGATCTGCGTCGCCCTGGGCATGTCTTTCCGCTGCGGGCGCGGGAAGGCGGGGTGCTCAAACGGGCCGGCCACACAGAAGCGGCGGTGGATCTGGCGCTGCTGGCCGGGCTGTACCCGGCAGGGGTGATCTGCGAGATCCAAAACCCGGATGGCTCGATGGCCCGCCTGCCCCAGTTGGTCGAGTTCGCCCACCAGCATAATTTGAAGATCATCACCATCGCCCATCTGATCGAGTACCGCTTGCGCACCGAACGGCTGGTGCATCGGGGGGCTACTGCCACCTTGCCGACGGAGTTTGGCCGGTTTCAGGTCTACGGCTACCGCGACAGCCTCAACCAGGTGGAGCACCTGGCGCTGGTGAAGGGGGATCCGACCCAATTTGCCGCCGAGCCC
This sequence comes from Synechococcus sp. H55.9, assembly GCF_047462355.1. Classification (NCBI taxonomy): domain Bacteria; kingdom Bacillati; phylum Cyanobacteriota; class Cyanophyceae; order Synechococcales; family Synechococcaceae; genus Synechococcus; species Synechococcus sp. H55.9. The sequence goes on from NZ_JANSJB010000016.1 coordinate 32,485, forward strand.
GTCCTGGTGCGCGTGCATGTGGAATGCCCCCTGGGGGATGCGCTGGGATCCCTGCGCTGCGACTGCCGCCGCCAATTGACCGCCGCCCTGAAGATGATCGACCACCAGGGCAAGGGGGTGCTGGTGTACCTGCGCCGGCAAGAGCAGGAGCTTAGCCTCATCCAGCAAATTCAGTCCTATGCCCTGCAGGATCTGGGGCTAGCTGAAACCACGCCGCCGGCAGCGATGGATCTGCGGGATTACGGCATTGGCGCCCAGATCCTACGCGATGTGGGGGTGCGCCAAATGCGCTTGATCAGCAACACCTCTCGCCACATCAGCGGCTTGAAAGGATTTGGCCTGGAAGTGGCCGAGCGGGTGCCCTTGCTGGTGGAAGAGCCGGATCTCAATTTGCACGTGCAGCCATCCTGTTCTCTAGAAAACGCGACCCATTCCGGCTTAAGCCTGTAGAGCGTTGTAGGGCCGGGCGGTGTGGTGGAACAGGGGCCGCGGTGCAGCCGGTTCGTCCTCGACCCCATAAGCCTTGCATCCCCAAGGCCAGAACGACCAGGAAGGACGTTTGGGCAAAGATGGAGCCAGGCGCGCTGGCAAGACAGAGTCCCTGGCCGTGGGGCTCAAGAGGGGCTTTGGCAAGACGGGAATGTCGGATCCCACCTGCGACCACACCTCGTAGCTCTGGGATCGCACCACCACAATGCTGATCAGGGAGCCGCGATCCATGTCGTAGCGGCAACTGTCGATGGCGTCCTGCAGCCGAGAAAAGCTGCGGTTAAAGACGTAAAAATGGCCCTG
>NZ_JANSJB010000017.1:0-3115 GCF_047462355.1 Synechococcus sp. H55.9
CTCACCCCTGGCCCCTCTCCCACTGGGAGAGGGGAGGCGAGCGGTTAGCTCTTCGGGGGATCCCTAGAAATTGGAAAAGAAATTGGAAAAGAAATTGGAAACAAACAGAAGCCTCCTCACTTCTTCGTTAAGCTGGCTTTCGTTGAAGGGTTTGGTCAGGTAGCCAGTTGCTCCCGACCATTTGCCGCGGATGCGAGCTAGCAGGCCATCGCGCGAGGTAACCATTAGGATGGGGAGGGACTTAAACTCTTCCAAGCTGCGCACAATGCGGCAGAGCTCCAGGCCATCGATCCCCGGCATGGCGATGTCCATCAACAGCAGATGAGGCCGATGCTGAAACAACAGAGGGAGCACCTCGGCGGGGTTGCCTGTTGTAATCACTCGATAGTTGGACAAATATTGCCGCAGGATCTCTTGCATGACCACGCTGTCGTCCACCGCCAAGATGGTTATCGGGTTGTGGGGCTTGGTCTGCAGCAGCTCTTGGGGTGTTTGCAGGCTGACCAGCCCTTTTTTGACCCAGGCCGCAAAGAGATTGGCCACCTCCAGACGATCCCGACACAGCTTCTTGGCGATCACCTCTAGCGACTGGCCGTCTTTGGTGAGGGCGTGGAGCTTCTGTCGCTGCTCATCGGTGATGCGATAGCGGTTGACCCGCTCCCAGTTGACCACCGGTATCGCCAGCATCGTGGGAATGGCCACCTTCAAATCTGCCCATCGATCGTGGCGGCGGGCTGCTTCTTGCAACAGAGGCTCCAACTCAAACCCGCCGATGGGGGCCTCTTGGGCGACCCGTTCCTGCACTTCGAAGTAGCAGGCGCCTGACCGCTCAAACAGGTAGCGGTCGAAATCGGTGAGCAGGTTGAGCCACAGGGCATCTTCCAACTCTCCTGGCTTGAGCAAGCCCAACTGCGTGATGGCCTCCAGCAGCTCGGGCAGGGAACGGTTCTTCAGCAGGCGCTCTTGCACCACCGAGATGGCCCGCTGCGACCATTCCAAGTTGAGGCGGGCGATGAAGCGAGATAGGCGTTTCAGCAGGATTTGCGTGTTGAGGGGTTGATCGGCAGAAAAGAGGAGCCTGCCGTAGTAATAAGTCAGTACCCAGGGTTCTGCGACCTCGGCAGGATCCAGCCCTCTGAGGTGAAGGTGCAGGTAGCCAGTGGTAAACCGCCGGCCTTGCTGCCTGAGCAGGGGCGCAAGTTCCTCCGAACCGAATACGAAAGGGGACATGCGGCATTCTCCAGGCCAACTTCTTCAGGCCAATTGCCGGCCTTGTTCTAAGCTGTACCAACGCCTTGAAGGGTCGCCGTTGCAAAGCTGGCTACGGTTCCCAATTGAGAGCTTGCTGTTGCGCCTGCAGCAATTCTCGGATCCCGGCTTGGGCCATCTCCACCATTTGCAACAATTGCGGTCGGCTGAAGCAGCCGGCTTCGGCAGTGCCCTGAATCTCGATAAAGGATCCCTGCTCGTTCATGACAATGTTCATGTCTACCTCGGCTTGGCTGTCTTCCTCATAGCACAAATCTACGAGGACTTCCCCCTGCACAATTCCCACCGAAAGGGCCGCCACTTGCTGCCGCAGCGGCGATCCCTGAGCCGGATCCAGCAACCCCTGTTTGCATAGCCAAGTGACGGCGTCGTGCAGGGCCACATAGCCCCCCGTGATCGCGGCGGTGCGAGTTCCGCCATCGGCCTGCAACACATCGGCATCGAGGGTAATGGTGCGGGATCCCAGCTTCTGGAGATCCAGAGCGGCGCGCAGGCTGCGTCCGATGAGGCGTTGGATCTCGGCAGTACGGCCCGATGGTTTCAACATCTCCCGTGGCTGTCGTTGTGGGGTGGCTCCGGGCAACATGCGGTACTCCGCCGTCAGCCAGCCTTGACCGGTATTCTGCAAAAAAGGGGGAACTTCTTCCGCCACACTGGCGGTGCAGAGGACATGGGTATCGCCAAACTTCACCAACACCGATCCGGGCGCATAGCGGGTGAAGCGGCGCTGGAAGGAAACCGGGCGCAATTGAGCAGCCGTGCGGCCATCGGGGCGTTGCCAGCTCATGGGCAGTTCAAAAAGGGATCCCTCGCATTGTCAACCATGTCTGGGCTCAGGGATTGGAAACTATACAGAGCATGACTCGGCTGCCGGCGAGAAACGGATGCGGACGGAAGCGATAAAAAAATGCACCAGCACAAGCTGGCGCCAGCAGTTTAACTCTCACCGGTCAGGCATCAACCTAGACAAAGGCAGGGATCCGAGAGTCTCCCAGGGCCTCTACCAGCGCCCGCACTTGGGCCACCATGGCCACTTCATCCTGGAGCCGGCTGACAGCTTTGCCCACCCCCACACCTGAGGCACCGGCAGCGATGGCCAGGCGCACCGTTACCGTTGAGAGGCCGGAAGCGCAGATAACAGGCACCGAGACCACACGGCTGATCTCATAGGCGGCGGCCAAGGTGGGGGCAGCCTTCTCGATCAAGCCCAGGGATCCCCCGTGAACCGGCTCGGCACTGGTGCTGCCCTCGGTTTGGATGAGATCGGCCCCCAGATCTTCCAGTTTCTCGGCCAATTCCGCCTGCTGATCCAAAGGCAGCGTGTGGGGAACGGTAACCGACAAAAGCGTGCGCGGCAGCAGAGAGCGGGTTTGGCGAGTGAGCTCCAGGACTTCCGCAGCGGAGAAGATGCGGCCCGAAGGGTAGAAGCTGTCGTAATTGCCGATTTCGGCCATGTCGGCCCCCGCTTGGACGGCGGCAGCCAATTGCTGCGGCTCCACCGCCGACACGCAGATGGGCAGCTCGATCTGGGCGCGCACCTGCTGCACCAATTCGGGACTGGCGGCGATGTCCACCCAAGTGGCTCCTCCCTCCTGGGCGGCACGGGTGACTTTCAGCACCGACTGCAGGTCGAAGTTTTGCAGGCCGCTGATGATCTTGAGGGCACGGCGCCGGGCAAGGGCGTCGAAAAGGGCAGCTTGAGAGGCTGTGGTCATAGGCTCGTTAGCTTGTTGAAACGGGATACAAGAGGAGTGAAAGCAAATCGGCTGGGGCAACCTTTGCTCAGTCTAGAGGGTTTGCTGCCATCCTACAAGGGATCCGCCCTTGGCCGGTTACCCCAATCTTT
>NZ_JANSJB010000017.1:3215-19231 GCF_047462355.1 Synechococcus sp. H55.9
GGGCAACCTTTGCTCAGTCTAGAGGGTTTGCTGCCATCCTACAAGGGATCCGCCCTTGGCCGGTTACCCCAATCTTTGCGGGCTATCCCAAGATCTTTCAATACAATAGGGATCCCCTCTTCTGCTCTTGCCATGTACCGCTCTCCTTTCCCCTTCTTGGGCCTGGCTGAGCCGGATCCGGAGCTGGCCCAAGCCATTGTGTTGCCTATCCCCTACGAGGCCACCACCTCCTACGGCAAAGGCACGGCCAAAGGCCCTCAGGCGCTGTTGCAGGCTTCTGCCTATGTAGAGATCTACGACGAGGTGAGAGACTGCCAGCCGGCCCTCCACCCCGACTTTGCCGCAGAGACCTCCCGCTACTGGACGGCGCCGCCAGTGGAGTTCGAGGGGCTGGACGCCCACGAGTTGGCCATGGCCGCAATTCAGCGCCGCGCTGCCGAGTGGGTAAGGCCAGGGCGGTTTCTGCTCTCCATTGGCGGGGAGCACTCCATCACTGGCCCCTTGATTGCCGCCCACCTGTCCCACTACCCAGAACTGCACGTGCTGCAGATCGATGCCCACTGCGACCTGAGAGACAGCTACGAGGGATCCCGCTACTCCCACGCTTCCGCCATGGCCCGTGTGGTGGAGCAAGTGGGCGGCCGCCTCACCCAAGTGGGGATCCGCTCCCTCTGCGCCGAAGACCGCCAGGCCATTCGCAAGCACCGCTTGCACACCTTCTTTGCCCACAGCCTGCACGGCAAGCCAGCCCAGGAGTGGATCCCCGAGGTGATCGCCACGCTGGGATCCCAGGTTTACCTGACGGTGGATGTGGACGGGTTGGATCCTGCGGTCGTGCCGGCCACGGGCACCCCCGAACCCGGCGGCTTGGGCTGGTGGGAGACCGTAGAGCTGATCCGGGCCCTGGGGCAGCAGCGGCAAATCGTCGGCGCCGATGTGGTGGAGCTGGCGGTCACCGGGGAACGGGAAACCGATCGCCGCAGCGCCTTCACCGCCGCCAAGCTGGCCTATCAGATCCTGGCGGCGGCCTTGGGCTAGGCTCCAGAAGAACTGGGCTATGGCTGGGTTCCCCCTGTTTCCACCTGGCCGCTGGAGCACCGGCTCCAATCTCGAAGTATCCAGACAAAACGAGGACTGGACTCTCTCTGTCGAGATCTTCTGCTAGCTTCCTAGGTGGCCCTAGCCATGTCTCCGCCTTCTTCCAGCTCCCTTGAAGCGTCGCCGCCCCCCGTTGACGAAGAGCTCATCCACAGCCGCATTCAGGCCATCCGCGCCCGGATCCCAGGCCATGTGGAGATCATGGCGGTGAGCAAAGGCTACAGCGTCAACCACATCCGCGCCGCCTATCGAGCCGGGATCCGCCACTTTGGCGAAAGCCGAGTGCAAGAGGCAGCCGCCAAACAGGCGCAACTGCAGGATCTGACCGATATTGTCTGGCACTTGATCGGGCATTTGCAGACCAATAAGGTAAAGCCGGCCCTCAGACAATTTGCCTGGATTGACAGCGTCGATAGCCTGCGCCTGGCCAAGCTGATCAACCAAAAAGCCTGGGAGCTGCACCTTACCCCCAAGCTCTGCTTGCAGGTGAAATTGGCCCCGGATCCCAATAAATTCGGCTGGCTCATCCCCGATCTGTTGCAAAGCCTGCCGCAACTGAACCAACTGCTGCAGGTGCAAATTGTGGGCCTGATGACCATTTTGCCTTTGGGCTTGAGCTCAGAGGCAGCCCTAGAGCTGTTTCGCAAGCTGGCCGAGCTGGCGGATCACATCCAGCGCAGCGGCTACGAGCATCTGCAGTTGCACACCCTCTCCATGGGCATGTCCGACGATTACCCCCTGGCGGTGGCCGCAGGCTCCAACCTGATTCGGCTGGGGCGCGCTTTGTTCGCCGATGCCGAGCGGAAATAGATAGATGGAGTCTCCATGAAGCCGCTGAATTGTGATTAAATTTTGTGTAAAGCAGCGCAACTCCGGAGTTGCCCTGCAGGGCACGCTCTGGGTTGGAGTTCGGCCTGAATCGGGCAAAAACAGGGCAATCCCGCCCAAAATTTACCCTGTCGGGGAAATTTTAGGGAAACTTGTAATCATTTGCGTCACTCCCGTTAACACGTGTTCAAGCTGGACAAGGAGCGCAGTAGACTCTGGCCAAAGCAGTGGCTGGACAAGTGGGATGACATCTTCACTTCTTCTGGGTAAACTCGACTCGTCGGGCCCATGGGTTTTTTAACCTGCCTCGGCAGCTTCTCGAGCAAACCCTGTCTCGGCCTTTTGAAAAACTTTAACTAAAAATAAAGATTGGAGATGCCCTTTGGCTTGACTGGGCTACTCAAGATCCAATCAAGAGCCTGAATCCTGCGCTTGCCGCAAACCATGACCTGTAGTGAGGATGTGGACGATGAATGTCAATGGAATCTGGAGCAGGGTAAGAGATTTTGTGGGCCTGAATGATCCCGTGGACGGCCTGGAGGAGTACCCTGAAATGGAAGGGCAGGATGATTACCAACTGCTCTACGAGGGACGCCGTTCCCAACCGGCTCCTGAAGAGCAGGAAGCCAGTGCCCTTCCACGCGGACGTCGACAACGGGGAGCGGAAGCCGGGGAAGGGTCTGTCGGTCGAGAAGAGTCGCGGGGCCATCGGCGCAGTCAACATCGGGATCGCTTAGCAGGGGGCAGTATGGGGAGCAACGTAATTGGATTACCGGGCGTCAACCCACCCACCAGCGAAGTGGTGGTGCTGGAGCCGCGCAGCTTTGACGAGATGGCTCAAGTCATCCAGTACCTGCGGGAGCGCAAGACGGTGATCATGAACTTGACCCTGATGGATCCCGCCGAAGCACAGCGCTCGGTGGATTTTGTTGCCGGTGGCACCTACGCCATCGATGGCCACCAGGAGCGCATTGGCGAAAACATTTTTTTGTTCACCCCCAGCACGGTGACGGTCTCCACCCCCAGTAGCCAAGGGGTGCAGCCGCTGCAGCGTCCCTTGCACAGCCCTGCCCCTCTCTGGCCCAGCAGCTATGAACATTTGCAGGCGGTGGGCCAGCACTAGCCAGTATGGAGCGACCGCTGCTGAGTGTGATCGGGGGGGGAGCCATGGGATCCGCCCTGCTGCGGCGTTGGGTGGCCGCGGGGCTTTATCCTGCAGTTCAGGTGGCTTTGCGGGAGCCCGACCCGGACAAGGCCAAGACCCTACAGCAGGAGCTGGGCATTCGGCTGTTGGCGGATCTATCTCAGGCGGGAGAGTCTGAGATTGTATTTTTGGCCGTCAAGCCCCAGGTTTTCCCGCAGGTGGTGGCTGAGATGGGCCAGCCGTCCGCCGCGCAGTTGGTGATCTCGATTATGGCCGGGATCCCTTTGCAGCAGTTGCAGCAGGCTTTTCCCCAGCAGAGGGTGGTGCGCACCATGCCCAACACACCGGCGCTGGTGGGAGCAGGGATCACGGCTATCTGCTACGGGCCAGGAGTGACGCCTGATCAGAAGGAGCAGGTGGAAAGGTTGTTTCGGGCTGTAGGCCAGGTGGTGACGGTGGCCGAAAGCCAAATGGATGCGGTGACGGCCCTGTCGGGATCGGGGCCGGGGTATTTGGCGGTGATCCTGGAAGCGCTGATCGACGGGGGGGTGGGGGTGGGGCTGCCGCGTCCCCTCGCCACCCAACTGGCGATGCAGACCTTGGCGGGCACGGCTGCCCTTTTACAGCACGAGAAGCTCCACCCCGCTCTTCTCAAGGATCAAGTGACCAGCCCAGGGGGAACGACCATCGCCGGGATCCAAGTCCTGGAAGAGGCGGGGGTGCGAGGGGCCTTGATGCGGGCAGTGCGGGCAGCCTACGAGCGCTCCCGCCAGCTACAGGGCTCCTAGGGCCTGCCAGAGCGGGCGGGTGATCCAGTTCCATCCCACCTTGAGCTGGTGCTCCAGGGTAGGTAGACGCACCAGGTAGATGGCTCGTCGGGCCAAATAGCCCAGGGGGCCGCTCAGGGTGAGGCCGCCGAGGGCGGAAAGCACCGCCGTATCCGTCCCCAAGCTGAGCATTTCCCCCAGAGAAAAGTAGCGGAACGGCAGCAGGGGCCGCTCCTGCGTGAGCAAGGCCCACAGGTTCCAAGCGCAATAGCCGGCCTGTTGAAAAGCTGCTTGGGCGGTGGCGGGCACCGGCTGGCCTTCGGCATCCACCACCGCCGCTACGTCTCCCAGGGCAAACACTTCTGGAAAGGGGGGAGTTTGCAGGGTGGGCAAAACCTGCAGCCGTCCCCGCTCACTTTTGGGCAGATCCAAGTTGGCGATCACCGCTGCCGGTCGGGTTCCGACGGTCCACAGCACCGCATCCACAAGATCCGTAGCCGTCTCCTGGGCCGCCAGCCGCTGCAATTGTGGGCGGAAGGGGGGGGCGCCGTTCTCGCCCAGAGCCTCGATGCCCAAAACCTTGGTTTGCAACTCCACCTGCACCCGCCGTTGGGCCAACGCCAGTTGGGCCGCCTCCCGGCTGGAAGAAGCAAAGCCCGACAAAATCCGGGATCCCACCTCAATAAGACGGATCCGTCCCCGCGATCCCAGACGGTCTGCCAATTTGCAGGCTAGCTCCACGCCGCTTGCCCCCGCCCCGGCAATGGCCAGAGTTATCGGCTGAGCCGGATCCCGCTCTTCCAACGTTTTCAGGTGGGCCCGCAGCCGTTGGGCATCGGCCAGGGTGCGAAAGGGAAAAGCGAACTCCGCCGCTCCCGGAACGCTCTGTAAAGGGGTTTCTCCCCCCAGCGCCAGCACCAGCGCGTCGTATTCTAGGCTCTGCCCGTCTTCCAGACCCACTCGGCGGGCTTGAAGGTCAATGGCCTGGACAGAGCCGCGGCGAAATTGCACCGACTCCGAGGGCAGCAGATCTTGGAAGCGGGGAGCCACCTCCCAGTCCTCCATTTCTCCGGTGAGCAGCTCGTACAGCAAAGGAGCAAAGACAAACCGCTCCTGGCGATCGACCAAGGTAATTTGGGGTGGCTCTGGCCAGGGTTGCCGGCTCAGTTCCAAAGCTGTGTACAACCCGCCAAAGCCGCCCCCAAGAATGCAAATGCGATTCATGCTCAGATGCTCAGCTTGAGATTACCAAAATTGCGCGACAAGCCCCGACCTAAAAGATAGGCCCTGCCAACGCCAGCGGGCCGACCGGGGATGGCACACCTTATGCTTCATGCTTCGAGCTGACTTGCACTGGCCCGGCTAGACCTCTCCAGCGTAGTCTTTGCTGCCCCAGCCCCGCCAGCCCGGCACTTCCGACAAAGAAGCCCGTCGCTCGTCCAGCCAAGTTTGGAGAATCACTGCCGCCGACTGTTGATCGATCAAACCCTTCTGGGCCTTGGCCGGGATCCCGGCCTCGCGCAGATCCCACTCCGCCTGTACGGTGCTCAGGTATTCGTTGACGGTAATAACGGGAAGATCCACCGCCACCTGCAAAGCGCGCACAAACCGCTGCACCTTGCGGGCCTGGGATCCCACCGAGCCATCTGCCAAAAGGGGGATCCCGACCACCACCACGGTGGCCCGGCGGCGGCGGATCCACTCCTGCACTTGGGCAATGTCTTCGGGCAGGGAACGGCGCCGGATCACCCCCAGGCCGGTAGCCAGCAGCCCCAGCCCGTCGGAGCCGGCCACGCCGATGCGACGGTTGCCCACGTCCAGACCCAGCGCTGAAAAGGGATCCCTTGTGGCAGAATAGTTCAGGTCTGTTGACATCTGTTTATCCCTCTTGCCGACATTGTAACGGCCTGAAACTCCCTGTCTCTAGCCGTGTAGCTCGGCTGAACCTCTATCCTTTTTCGACGACCCTTTTTGGAGCCTTCTCGATGACCAGCGCCACCCTGTCTCTCCCCAAGCACGAAGTTAAAGACCTCAGCCTCAGCTCCTTGGGCAAGCAACGGATCCAATGGGCGGCGCGGGAGATGCCGGTGCTGGCCCAGATCCGGGAGCGCTTTGCCCAAGAAAAACCCCTGGCCGGTCTGCGCCTGGTGGCCTGCTGCCATGTCACCACCGAGACGGCCAATCTGGCCTTGGCCTTGCAGGCAGGGGGAGCCGATAGCGTCCTCATCGCCAGCAACCCCCTCTCCACCCAAGACGATGTGGCCGCCAGCCTGGTGGCCGACTACGGCATCTCGGTCTTTGCCATCAAGGGGGAAGATGTAGAGACCTACCGCCGCCATGTCCAGATCGCCCTGGATCACCGCCCCCATCTCATCATTGACGACGGCGGCGATGTGACGGCGGAGCTGGTTCAGCATCGCCAGGAGCAGGTGTCGGAAATCATCGGCACCACGGAAGAGACTACCACCGGCCTGGTGCGCCTGCGGGCCATGTTCAAGGCGGGGGTGCTCAGCTTCCCGGTGATGACCGTCAACGACGCCGAGACCAAGCACCTGTTCGACAACCGCTACGGCACCGGCCAATCCACCCTGGACGGCATTCTGCGCTGTACCAACATTCTCCTGGCCGGAAAAACAGTGGTGGTGGCCGGCTACGGCTGGTGCGCCAAGGGGGTGGCGATGCGGGCCCGCGGCATGGGATCCCAGGTCATCGTGACCGAGGTCAACCCGGTGCGGGCTCTGGAGGCGGTGATGGATGGCTTTCGGGTTATGCCCATGGCCGAGGCCGCCCCTCTGGGGGATCTGTTCATCACCGTCACCGGCAACAAGCACGTTATCCGCGGCGAGCACTTCGACCGGATGAAAGATGGGGCGATGGTCTGTAACGCCGGCCACTTCGACATCGAGATCGACCTGGTGGCCTTGCAAGAGCGGACGGTTTCCCGGCAGAGCGTGCGCCCCTTTGTGGAAGAATACCGTCTCCAGTCGGGCAAATCGGTGTTCGTGCTGGGGGAGGGCCGGCTGATCAACCTGGCTGCCGCCGAAGGCCACCCCGCCAGCGTCATGGACATGAGCTTTGCCAACCAAGCGCTGGCCTGCGAGTACCTGGTGAAAAACCGTGGCCGGCTGGCGCCAGGGCTGCACCCCATTCCTGCGGAGATCGACGAGGCCATCGCCCGCCTCAAGCTCAAGGCCATGGGGATCCAAATTGACAGCCTTACCCCGGAGCAGATCGAGTACGGCAACACCTGGACGGCAGGAACCTAGAGAAAGCCCCTCACCCCCGCGGTGGAAAACCTGGCCCACCTGCGCCATCTCGCAAGCAGGCAGGTGGGGCGGTAGAGCTCAAGCACCACCGCCCCGGTGCACCTGGGCCCAGACGCGGGTGGGCAGACCCCAGATGTAGATGAAGCCTTCGGCAGCGCGGTGGTCGAACTGATCCCCTTCCCCGTAGGTGGCCAGCTCCGCGTTGTAGAGGGAGTAAGGAGAGCGGCGGCCCACGCAGACAGCCTGGCCCTTGTGCAGGCGCATCCGCACCACGCCGGTAACACTCTTTTGGGTGGTGCAGATGAAGGCGTCCAGGGCCTCCCGCAGCGGCGAATACCAAAGGCCGTTGTAGATCAATTGGCTGTAGGTGGTCTCGATGCCGTACTTGTAGTGGATGACCTCGCGGGTGAGGGTGAGGCTTTCCAGCTCGCGGTGGGCCTGGATCAACACCGTTAGGGCCGGACACTCGTAGATCTCGCGCGACTTGATCCCCACCAGCCGGTTTTCAATCATATCGATGCGACCGACACCGTGGCTGCCGGCTAAGGCGTTGAGCCGCTCGAAGAGGGCTCTGGGGCCAAGGCGCTGCCCGTCCAGCTCTACCGGGATCCCCTCTTCAAAGGCGATCTCCACATAGGCGGGCTCGTCGGGGGTTTGAGAAATAGGCCGGGTGAGGGCGTAGACTTCCTCCGGTGGTTCTTGGTCGGCGTCTTCCAGGATCCCGGCTTCGACGCTGCGGCCCAGGATGTTGAGGTCGATGCTGTAGGGGCTGGACTTTTGCACCGGCATAGGGATCCCGTAGCGCTCGCCGTAGGCAATGGTCTCCTCGCGGGTCATGCCCCACTCGCGGGCCGGGGCCAGCACCTTGAGCTTGGGGTTCAAGGCGGCGATGGCCAGGTCGAAGCGCACCTGGTCGTTGCCCTTGCCGGTGCAGCCGTGGGCCACGGCGTCGGCGCCCACCTCTTCTGCCACCTCCACCAACAGCTTGGCGATCAGGGGTCGGGCCAAGGCAGTGGAGAGAGGGTAGCGCTGCTCGTAGAGGGCATTGGCCTGGATGGCGGGGAAGGCGTAGTCGGCAATCAGGGTCTGGACGGCCTCCCGCACCAGGGATTGCTCCGCCCCGGCCCTCAGCGCCTTGGCTTGGATGGCCTCCAGCTCCGCCCCCTGACCCAAGTCCACCGCCAGGGTGACTACCGATTCCACTCCCCACTCGTGCTTGAGATAGGGGATGCAGACGGAAGTATCGACGCCGCCCGAATAGGCTAATACCACTTTCTTTGCCCGTCCCATGCTGCTGCGGATCCCTGCTGGAAAAAAGTTGCTAGCCCATTATGCCTTGTTGCTCGGATCTTAGTTACTCGGCCTGACCCTAGAGGCAGCTTTGTCGGCTATTCTCAAAGGGATTTCTCCCGGGCCTTGGATCGCTGTCCAAAAGGTTGCCGGCGCAAATTGGGGTGTGAGGTCAGGTGAGTATGGCCGGCAAGAGGATCCCGGCAGCACAGCAAAGACTCAGGCGCCAACGAGTGCTGGGGTTGGGGATCCTGTCTCTGCTGGGCTTCGTGGCGGGGATGGGGTTCGCCGCCCTCTCCCAGCCGGAAGGGGGATCGCCCGTCGCCGCTCCAGAGCCGGAGCCGCCCCGTTTTACGGCCCACGGCTGGCCGCTGCTGGATCCCTTGCCGCAGCCGGACGAGATCTGGGAGTGCGAGCTGGTGGTGGTGGGCGGATCCCTGGGGGGCGTGGCGGCTGCAGGCCAAGCCATGCGGGGGGGTGTGCAAACCTGTCTCATCGAGCTCACCCCCTGGCTGGGGGGGCAGATCACCTCGCAGGGGGTATCGGCCATCGACGAGTCCCTCCCCATGCGGCAGCGGGGCAATTTTTCCCGCCACTGGCTGGAGTTTAAGGCCCTCATCGAAAGCCAGCCGCTGCATCTGCCCGCCTGGACAGGGATCCCGCCGGGAACCCGCGTGACCAAGATCAACAGTTGCTGGGTAGGGGGGCTGTGTTTTCCGCCCCAGGCGGGTCTGCAGGCGGTGGAAACCTGGCTGCGGCAGGCGGCTCAGTCTGCTCCCCAGAGTCGCTGGGCCACCCAGACCGCTTTTAAGGGGGCCACCTTCAGCGCCGACGGCTCCCGCATCGAGAGCCTCTACGCCGTGCAGCGGCAGCCGCGGGATCCCAATTTTGTGCCGCCAGGGCGGCTGTGGCGGGAATTGGTGAGCTGGTATGGCTGGCAGGAGACGGAAGTGTTTGCCAAGCGGGTGCTGCGGCTGCAGGCGCCACCGGGCCGCAACCTGTTTGTTATCGACGCCACCGACACCGGCGAGCTGGTGGGCTGGGCGGGGATCCCCTACCGGCTGGGCTCAGAAGGGCGAGATCTGACGGGGGAGCCCAATGCCGCCCCGGCCAGCAACCCGGAGTGCACCCAGGCCTTCACTTTTCCTTTCGTGCTGGCCATCCACGACGATGGCGGGCGCTCCCGCGCCGAGCTGGCCCAGTTGCAGCCGGGCTACTCCCGCGCCGAGCACCGCCGCCAGTTCGACCTGGAGGGGTTTCCCACCTTCAGCGGCCAGAGCTTTTTCAACTACCGCCGCATCGTCAGCAAAGGCCGCACGGATCCCTTCCACAGCACACCGGTGCCGGGCGACCTGACGCTGGTGAACTGGAACCGCGGCAACGACTGGGGGATCATGAACCCGCCCCTAATCCTGACAGAAGAGCGGCTGGTGGCCTCAGGGCAGCGCCACAACTGGCTGGGGGGGCTGGACGTCTCCGCCCTCAAAGATGGAGAAAACCACGCCCTGCTCTTTGCCGAGTGGCTGATGGAAACCCAAGCCCGCGCCGGCTATCCCCTCTCGTTGGTGTTTGCCGAGGACTCTTTGCTGGGCACCCGCTCCGGCCTCAGCCTCTACCCCTACATCCGGGAGGGGCGGCGCATCCTGGGGCGAGCTGCCTACGGCCAGGCGGAATTCCAGATGCTGGAGCAAGACATCCGTGTCGGCACCAGTGGGGGACGGGACTTTAGCCCCACCGCCGTAGGGGTGACTCACTACGCCATCGACATGCACGGCTGTCGCTACCGCAACTGGGAGCCTTCCCTGTCGGCCAGCTCGGCGCCCGTCAACGAGTTTTCCGTCCGCCCCATCGTCATCCCCCTAGAGGCCCTGATCCCCCAGAAAGTGGATAACCTGCTCATCGGCGGCAAAGGGATCGCCGTCAGCCACATCGTCAACGCCGCCACCCGCACCCACTACGGCGAGTGGACCATCGGCTCAGCAGCGGGGCTCATCGTAGCCTGGTTGCACAGCCAGGATCCCGGTTTGATCCCCGCCCAGATTGTGCCGCAGGGCAAGATGGCCGACTTGCAGCGCTACCTGGTTGCCCACGGACAGCGGCTGCACTGGTAGGCAGTTGCCGCCGCCCTACCCCTCTGCGCCGGAAGGCAGCGCCTCGGGATCCCCTTTTCCGCCATAGCGCCGCTGCCGCCACCACACCAGCAGAGGGCTGGCGATGAAGATGCTGGAATAGACCCCCAAGCTAAAGCCAATGAGCAGAGCGATGGCAAACCCCTTCAGGGTGGCTCCCCCAAAAATGGCAATGGCCACCAGGGGCAGCATCGTTGTCAGGGTGGTGTTCAAAGAGCGGGCAAAAGTCTGGTTTAGAGATAGGTTCACCACCTCGGCAAAGCTGACCTTGCGGCTGACCAGACGCAGATTTTCCCGGATGCGGTCGTAGATAACCACCGTGTCGTTGACGGAAAAACCAATGATGGTTAGCAGCGCCACCACAAACAGGCTGTCCACCTCCATGCCCACCGTTAGGCCCAAAAGGGCAAACAGACCTGTTGTCAGCACCACATCGTGCAGCAAGGCCACAATGGCAAACACCGCGTAATCCCACTGGAAGCGCAGGGCCAGATACACCACAATGAGCCCAAAAGAGATGAGCACAGCCACGAGGCCGGAACGCAAGAGCAAGCGCCCCACCGTCGGGCCTACCGTCTCCACTAGGTTGCGCTCAAAAGGGCCTACCTGTTGCCGCAGCGTCTCCTCTACCGCTAGGCGCTCCTGCTCAGTCAAAGGGGGCATGCGGATCAAGGCTTCCTGACTGGTCTGGGTGTCCAGTTGGATGATGCTGCTGCCCAGGTTGTGTTCCTGCAGCGCCCGCCGCAGCTCTTCGGTGGTGACAGGCCGCTCAAAACGCAGATCCAGCAAGGTGCCGCCGGCAAAATCCAGCCCCAGCCGCAGCGGTGTCCCTAGAGAGGCCAGAGAAAAGGCCATGCTGACCAGCCCCACCAGCAACACCGCCAGGGAAAGGGTAAACCAAAGCTTGCTGCGCCCGACGATGTCGAAGCGGTAGTCAAGCAACCGCCGGGATCCCACCGCCGGATCGGGGGGGGATAACTCTTGCGCCGTCATGATTGAGCCGCCTCCATGCGAACGCCGTAAAACTCAGGTTTGCGCAGGGCAGGGATCCCCATTGCCGCCAGCAGCAGGGTGCGGGTGCAGGTGATGGCCGTGAAAAAGCTTACCAGAATGCCAATGGCCAAGGTGACGGCAAAGCCTTTCACCAGCCCCATCCCCAGCCAGAAAAGTACGCCACAGACCAAAAGGGTGGTGACGTTGCTGTCGAGGATGCTGCTGAAGGCGCGATTAAACCCTTCCGAGATGGACTTATAGATGGACTTGCCCGCCCGCAGCTCCTCCTTGATGCGCTCGAAGATCAGCACGTTGGCATCCACCGCCATGCCGATGCTGAGGATAAAGCCGGCGATCCCTGGCAGGGTCATGGTCACCCCCAGCAGTTGGAACAGAGCAAACGTACAGAGGGCGTAGATGAGAAGAGCGAGGTCGGCAATGAGCCCCGGCAGGCGGTAGTAGGCCACCATAAAGACAAAAACCAGCACCAGGCCGCCAATGCCGGCATAGAGGCTGCGGCGCACGCTCTCTTCCCCCAACGTGGCCCCGACGGTGCGGTTTTCAATGACGCGAATGGGAACCGGCAGCGCTCCCGCCTTGAGCTTCACCGCCAGATCGGTGGCGGTTTCCACCGTGAAATTGCCCGTGATCACCGCTGTTCCGCCGGTAATGCCGGTGCGGGCAAACTCCGGCCCCACGATGGGGGCGCTGATCAGCACGTCGTCGAGAAAAATGCCAAGCGGACGCCCTGTTCCGGCCAACTCTCGGGTGAGCTGAGTAAACTTTTCTGCCCCTTCTGGCTTGAACTCCAACAGCACTTCCCAGCTCTGGGATCCGCGACGAGGGGCTTGGGGATAGGCGTTGCGCAGCAGATCCCCTGTCAGGCCGACCCGTTCAAACAGGGCGTCGGGATCCTCCCCCGCCGTTATCTCCCCCCGCTCGTTACGAGGCAGGGCGCTGACTGGCACCAAGCCCTTGCGAAACTCCAACTGGGCCGTATCGCCCAAAAGAGCAATGGCCCGATCCGGATCCGCCACCCCCGGCAGTTGTACGAACAGGCGGTCTTGGCCGCTGATCTGCACCAGAGGCTCGGCCACCCCCAGGCCGTTGATCCGCTGCTGGATCACCGCCTCCACCCCCTGCATCACCTCAGAGGTGATCTCGGGTACCTCTTCCGTAGGCAAAGCCTGCAGGGTGAGCTGCGTCCCTCCTTTGAGGTCAAGGCCGAGGCGAACTTCGCGGCTAAAGCCCAGATAGACGAGGGCAGCCACCACTGCCAAGATAAAGATCAGCCCTCGCAGAAAAGCGAGGCGACTGAGCCACAAAGCTGGAGATCTGGCCATACTGCTGAAAAAGTGAGGAATACGGGCGCACTCGATCCGAGGCCCTCAGGATTTCGGCACTTTTTGATCCTATCGCACACGGGATCCCCGGCTGGAGAGGGATGTTCCCCAGCCCCTGAGCCGGGGAGGAGCTCATCATGTCTGTCCTGGCAGTTCAACCCATCTCTACAGGCCTTGACCGAGCTCTCGGCAGGCGCTTTTCCCCGAGGACGGGGCAGAGCTAAGATAGCGGGGAATGTTTCGTTACGCCTTGGCCCATGACCCTTGTCTCTGAGACCGAGCCCTCGCCCCAAGCCACGGTAACCCCTGACTCTGAGCGGGTGCCGGATCCGGAGTTTCCCTACGAGGTCGAGATGACCTTGATGGAGCACTTGGAGGAGCTGCGCAGCCGCCTGTTGGCCAGCGTGATCGCGGTGGCGATCTGCATCATTGCTTGCTTTCTGGTGGTGAACCGCATTGTCGCCCTGCTGGAGGTGCCGGCGCGGGGGGTGACCTTTTTGCAACTGGCGCCGGGGGAGTATTTCTTCGTCTCCATGAAGGTGGCGGCCTATTCGGGGTTGCTGTTGGCCACGCCCTTTTTGCTCTACCAAATTGCCCGCTTCGTCTTGCCGGGGCTGAGCGTGAAGGAGCGCAAGCTGCTGGGGCCGGTGGTGCTGGGATCGAGCCTTCTCTTTGTGGCTGGCTTGGTCTTTGCTTACTATCTCCTCATTCCGGCGGCACTTAACTTTTTCATTCGCTATGGCGAAGGGGTGGTGGATCAGGCCTGGTCCATCGACCGCTACTTTGAGTTTGTGCTGCTGCTGTTGTTCAGCACCGGCTTGGCCTTTCAGGTGCCGATTTTGCAGGCGCTGCTGGGGGGGTTGGGGCTGGTGAGTGCTGAGCAAATGCTCAAGGGCTGGCGTTACGTGGTTCTGGGCTCGGTGGTGGCAGGGGCCATTCTCACCCCTTCCACGGATCCCCTCACCCAGAGCCTCTTGGCCGGGGCGGTGACGTTTCTATACTTGTTTGGCATTCTGCTGGTGAAGATCCTTGGCAAATGACCTGAAGCTGCATGCGCTGATCCTGGCGGCTGGGTTTTCCACGCGGATGGGAGAACCGAAAGCCCTGGTGCCCTGGAAAGATGGGCAAACCCTGCTTTCTTACCAGATTTTTCAGTGGCGACAGGCAGGGTTTCAACCTTGGGTGGTGCTGGGATCCCAGCATCTGGCGGCGGCCCAAGTTCACTTGGCGGGGGCAGAGGTGCTGATCAATCCGGCTCCTGAGCTGGGCAAGACCCACTCTATTCGGGTGGGGGTGGAAGGGATCCCTGCCGATTTTCGCGTGTTGGCCATTTCGGGGGTGGATCAGCCCCGTCCGGCCTGGATCTACCACAGCTTGCTGGAGTACCATCTGCGCCATCGCGCTTGGGCGACGGTGCCGGTGCATCGAGGACGACGAGGACACCCCGCCCTGATCGACGGGCGCTTGCGGGAAGAGTTGCTGTGTCTCCGAGAGGAAACCCTGGGCCTGCGCCGGTTGTTGCAGGATCTGGGTAAACGGGTACAGGAGGTGGAGCTCTATACCCCCGAGATCTTCTTGGAGTGCAACACTCCTGCCGACGTGGAAGCTGCCGCTGGCGGTCGCGACAGCGTTGCCCAGTAGGATATTCTCTTTCTTGTTCGCATGAGAAAAGCCCTTTATCCTGCCAGCACCTACGATCCTGCTTGTCCGGTCGGCAGCTACTGGGACAGCACGATAGAGAATGCCGGTTGGCGGCATCCGGCTCCTTTGCTGGGGCAGGTGGGCGCCGAGGTGGTCATTGTGGGGGGCGGATTGACGGGCCTATCGACGGCTCTGCACCTGGCCCGCGACCACGGCATTTCCGCCTGCCTGTTGGAAGCGGGATCCCTGGGGTGGGGGGCCTCAGGGCGCAACGGCGGCTTTTGCGGGGTGGGGGCGAGCCATCTCACCCATGCCCAGATGGTGCGGCGGGTGGGCCTGGCGGAGACGGAGCGCTACTACCGGGATCAATGGCAGGCGGTGGAGACGGTGCAGGAGCTGGCCGCCGTCGAGGGCTTCTCGCTGGAAGTGCAGGGACAAGGCTGCTACGCGGTGGCCCATCGTCCACAGGCCTGGCCGGAATTGGAGGCCGAATACCAGATCTGTACTCAGGTGGCAGGCTACCCGGCCCAGCTCCTCAGCCCCAAAGAGCTGCGGGAACGGGGCTTTGACAGCCAAGAGAACTATGGTGCTCTCCACATCGGGGTGGGGTTTGGCCTCAACCCCCTTAAGCTCACCCAAGGGCTGGCCCAAGCGGCCCACAGGTGGGGAGCGCAACTGCACAGCGCCAGCCCGGTCATCGCCTGGGAAAAGGTGGGATCCCAGCACCTTTGCCACACGCCAGGGGGAACGGTGCGGGCCCGGCACCTGGTCATCGCCACCAACGGCTACACCCCAGAGACCTTGTACCCCCAACTGGCGGGATCCCTGTTGCCGGTGCTGTCCAACATCCTGGTCACCCGCCCTCTGACGCCTGCGGAGCAAAAAGCGCAGGGGTGGTGGGATCCGACCCCGGTTTACGACACGCGGCGGCTGCTGTTCTATTACCGTCTTCTGCCGGACGGGCGCCTGCTGTTTGGGGGGCGCGGCGGCACCCGCAATACTCCGGCAGAACGACAGCGCCTGCAGGCTTGGATGACTCGGCAGCTCTACCGCCTCTTTCCCACCTGGGAGGGGGTGGAGATCGAGTACGCTTGGAACGGCCTGGTCTGCCTTTCGCGGCAGCTTCACCCCCATATTGGCCCTTCGCCGACGGATCCCAGCTTGTGGTATGGCCTGGCCTACCATGGCAGCGGCGTGGCCACAGCAGTGTGGGCGGGCAAAATGCTGGCCCAGGAGATCGCCGGCAGCCGGCCCCCCATCAGCGCTCTGTTTCGCCAGCCGCCTCGCGTTTTCCCTTTGCCCTGGCTGCGGCTTCACTACCTGCGGCTGGGGTATCTCTGGTGGCAGTTGACGGATGGTTAGCTCCGCCAAGTGTGCGGGGGATCCCTCTGTTCGGTGGAGCAGTCCTGCCTTAGCCTAGTCGTAGTTTGGGCAGAAAAATATCGCTTGTCGTCGCTCCTGAGGTACCCAGTGCTGTTCCCGTCTTGCCGTCGGCCTGCTCCAGATCCCTCTTCTCT
>NZ_JANSJB010000017.1:19331-32770 GCF_047462355.1 Synechococcus sp. H55.9
TATCGCTTGTCGTCGCTCCTGAGGTACCCAGTGCTGTTCCCGTCTTGCCGTCGGCCTGCTCCAGATCCCTCTTCTCTTGCAGCCCGCTGTCGCCAACGGCTCTCGCCAGTAGGGCAGCGGCTGGGGTTGGCACTGCTGCTTGGCTTGCCCACCATGTTTTGGCCTTGGCCCGGATTTGCCCAGATTGCCGGATCCCTGCTCAGCCCTTTGGTGGCCGCCTGGATCCGCTCTGAGGTGCAGCAGGTGGACAACCTGCAGGTGCAGATCGCCGGTTCCGACGCGCAAATCTTGAACGGGCAGATCCCTCAGGCCCAGGTGTCGGGGGATAACCTCAGCTATCAAGGCTTTCAGGTCAGCCACCTGCGGCTGCAGGGCCAGGATATTCGCCTCAACGTGGGCGAAGCCATCCAAGGACGCAGCCCGCTGCGGCTGTTGGCCCCTGTGCCGGTGCAGGTGAGCTTGCGCCTCACCGAAGACGATCTTAACCGCACCCTTCAGGCTCCCCTCATCCAGTCTCAACTGGCCCAGGCACAGGTGCAACTGCCCTTTGGAGGTCAAGCGGTGCCCTTCTTGATCCGCCAGCCCCAGGTCACCTTGGAGCAAAATCGGCTGCGCATCCAGGCCCAATTGGTGACTCCCGAGGGGGTGGAGGTGCCGGTTACGGTGCTAACCGGGCTACAGGCCCAGGGCCCCAACCAGTTGCGGCTGGTCAACCCTCTGTGGGTGAGCGAAGGCCAAGAGATCCCCATCCCCGGCCTGGCGGATTTCCCCATTCAGTTGGATCCGGGCGTGCGCATCGACCGCCTGGAGTTGCAGCCCAGCCAAATCCTCTACGAGGGCATGTTGGTCATCTACCCGGAAGCGGCGGCGGTGCCGCAGGGGTAGGGGCCGGCGTTCCCCGCTTTGGCCCGCCTTCAGACGGTGCGGGCGGGCTCTGCTGCGACCAAGGATGTGATCGGGATCAGACCTGGAGAGCGGGCCTTTGCGGCAAGATCCTGCTAGCGGTTAGCGGGAAAACCCTTTGCGGGCCTCACGTAGGAGTGGTGTATTGAGGTGAAGCCATGATCCAGGGATCCCGGAGGCAGCCATCCAACTGCACACTCAAGCCCTTAATCTGCTGGGCGCTGCCGCTGATCTTGTCGGTCGTTTTTTTGGGGAGCTGTGCCGGCGATCCAGTTTCTACGCTGCCTCTGGACGGCACGGCTGCCGGCACCCGCACGGCTACACCCCCAGGGCGAACTTTCTCCGATATTCCACCCGGTCGGGATCCCCGTCTGAAGCACCTTTGGGCCAGCTTTGTCATCACGTCTGAGCAGTTGCAATCTGCCCGCGAGGCTCCCGTTGCGCTCCATCCGCAGGCTCTCCTTCCCTGCACCGACTGCGAGGGTATTCCATGGCAACCGGGATCCCCACCCCCCACCCCCTCCTCCCGCGCCTTGGGCACCTATCGGCCTGACCAGCTCACCTTCTCCTTCCGCGTTGAGCCCCACGAGACGTCCACCCGCCTCAGCGGCAGCTTGCACCTGGATACTACCACGCCTCTGATTCACCCCGGCGAGGGGGTGCGCCTGGCGATCCAACGGGCTTTCTGGGGAGAAGACGCGCTGGAGCCGCTGCCGCCTCCCCAGGACTTCCACCCTCAGCAGATCAGCCGCGGCTGGTTCCAGGAGCGCAGTTGGATCTTCCCCTTCCCGCTGCCGGCTGCCAACACCACTGCTGCCTTGCGGCTGGATTGGCTTCTAACCTCCCCGATTCCGCCCGATTCTGCTCCCTTTCAACGGGGCAGGCCGCTGCCGCCCCCCACGGGCCGGCTGTATCACGGGGTCGCCTGGTCGGGCATGCCAACTTGGGAGCAGCTCTTGTCCTATCGCCAGGCCATCGGCCAGCCCCCTGCCTGGGCAGCCGTAGAACACCTGTGGGATCCCCGCCAGGACTTTCCGCAGTCGTTGGCCAGTCGCCTGCGGGAGAGCGGCTCTGTTCCCTACCTGCGCCTGCGGCTGGATCCGGCTCAGCTTTCCGCCTTGGCCAGTGGGGAACAGGACGAGACTTTGCGCTCTTGGGCCCGCGCCATCCAGCGCTTTGCCACTCCCATCATCCTGGCCGTCGTTGTGGGAGACGGGGATCCCGAATTGCAACGACGGGCCTACCGACACCTGATGCAAACCCTGCGCTCCGAGGCCAACTTGCTCTGGGTTGTGGAGCTGGAGGGAGAAGATGCCGCAGCCGTGTCCGCCTGGGCTGGGTTCTCTGAGATGGATTGGCTGAGCCTACCGGGGGATCCCGCCACCTTTGAACCGATGTACCGCCGCCTTGTGGCTCTCAACCCGGAAGTGCCTGTGCTGCTCCGCGGGCCGGCCTTGGGCTCAGAAGCCGCTCAACCTCTGCTGGCAGGTCTAGAAGACCAACGCTGGCCCCAGGTAATTGGCTGGAGCTGGGCCCTGGGCGCGGATGGGATCCCGCCTGCAGCAGCCCAGGACTGGCAGCAGCATCTGCAACAGGGGGATGCCAAGATATGGCTGGGGGAAATGCAGGTGCAACCCCCGCCCAGCCCCCTTCCCTCGCCCAAGCCCTAAAAGAGGGCAACCTGTCTGGAAAAATCGCCCGGAAAAGTCGATAATAGGCCAGCCGTTTTACCTTTTCTTCCGCAATTGTGGCCTTGACCCCCTCATCACCCCCCTTGTCTCGCTTTGCCCAGGCCATCCAGGAGGGGGAGTTCCTGCTCACCGCCGAGATCACACCCCCCAAGGGATCCGACACCAGCACCCTGCTGTCTCTGGCCCAGCAGCTCAAAGGTCGGGTGCATGCCATCAACATCACCGACTCCAACCGCGCCATGGCCCGCATGAGCCCCCTGGCCGCCTCGCTGCTGTTGCATCAGGTGGGCGTTGAACCCATCCTGCAGTTGGCCTGTCGGGATCGCAACCGCGTGGCTCTGCAGGGGGATCTGTTGGGGGCCTCGGCGCTCGGCCTGCGCAACGTGTTGGCCCTCACCGGGGATCCCATCCACATCGGCGATTGCCCCGACGCCCGCGCTGTGTTCGACCTGGAATCGGTGCGCCTGCTGCGGCTTATCCAGCGGCTGAACAATGGCCTCGACTGCAACGGCAAGCCCCTCCCCGACGGCGGCACCTGTCTGTTTCCGGGAGCAGCGGTAGAACCCCAATCCGGCAGCTTTTCCGGCCTGGAGCGGCGCTTCCAGCGCAAGCTGGAAAACGGGGCCCAGTTTTTCCAAAGCCAGATGGTGACCGACTTCGAGCAACTGGAGCGCTTTATGGACAAGCTGGGTCGCCCCGCCGGCAAGCCCATCCTGGCCGGCATCTTCCTGCTCAAATCCGCCAAAAATGCCCAATTCATCAACTGCAACCTGCCGGGGGTGCAAATCCCGGACGCCATCATCCAACGGCTGGCCAACGCTCCCCATCCCCTAGAAGAAGGGATCCGCATCGCCGCCGAACAGGTGCGCCAGGCCCGTCAGATCTGCCACGGCGTGCACCTGATGGCCGTCAAAGCCGAACATCTCATCCCGCGTATCCTGGACGAGGCCGGGATCCCCCCTCTGGCTGGCTAGCTCAACACCTGCTCCAGCCCGTAGACCAATCCCTTGAGCTGCAGCACCTTGCGGATCCCCAGGATCACCCCCGGCATAAAAGCCACCCGATCCGTGGTGTCGTGCCTTAAGGTAAGGGTTTGCCCCATGCCGCCGAAGATCACCTCCTGGTGGGCGACTAGCCCCGGCAGGCGCACGCTGTGGATGGGAATGTTGGGGCCGGGGATCCCGCCCCGCGAGCCGGGGAGCAGCTCTTTTTCTTCCACTTCGGGCGGGTTGAAGGCTTTGCCCAGTTGACCCAGCCGTTGGGCCGTCTGCAGGGCCGTGCCGCTGGGGGCATCCGCTTTGCGGTTGTGGTGCAGCTCGACGATCTCAACATGGTCAAAATATTGCGCCGCCTGCAGTGCCATCTGCTGCAACAAAATCATGCCGATGGCAAAGTTGGGCGCGATCAAACAGCCCACCCCCGACTTATCCGCCAGATCCCGCAGCCGCTCCACCTGCTCCGGCGTCAGGCCCGTTGTCCCCACCACCGGGCGCACCCCAAAGGCAATGGCCGAGCGGACATGTTCAAACACCGCCTGCGGATGGGTGAAATCCACCATCACACCGCGGCTGCTCCGCTGCGACAACCTCAGCAACTGCCCCGCTAGGTCATCGGTAATCTCCACCCCCAGGGATCCTAGGCCCAGCACCTCGCCGATGTCCAAGCCCAGTTGCGAGCGGGCTACCGCCCCCGCCAGGGTCATGTCGGGCGTCTGGGCAACAGCTCTCACCACCTCCCGCCCCATCTTGCCCAGTGCCCCCACCACCAAGACCGGGATGGGGGATGGGTTGGCTTCTGGAGTTGCCAACCCCTGATCGACCGGATCAACCGCTGCCGTCACCCCTTGCCACCCTCATCCACGCTCTACAACTGCGAAGACCGGGATCCCCGGAGAGCCATCACAACTTCACCTCAATATCCACCCCCGCCGGCAGATCCAGCTTCATCAAAGCATCGATGGTTTTGGAAGAGGGGGAATAGATGTCGATAATGCGGCGGTGGGTGCGGGTTTCAAAATGTTCCCGCGAATCCTTGTCGGTGTGCGGAGAACGCAACACACAGTAGATGCGGCGCCGGGTAGGCAGAGGGATGGGGCCCACGGGCACAGCATCGGTACGACGGGCCGTGTCCACGATTTTGTCGCAAGAAGTATCCAGCAGCCGATGATCGTAGGCTTTCAGGCGAATGCGGATTTTCTGTTGGGTCAGGGTAGGCATGGCCGGAGAAAGAGAACGCTACAACAAAAAACCGACAGGGATCGAGTTGATCTGGGGCAACCAGCGCTCAATCCCTGCCGGGAAAAGACAACTTACTTCAGGATCTTGGAGACAACACCCGCCCCGACGGTACGACCACCCTCGCGAATGGCAAAGCGCATCCCCTGCTCGATGGCGATGGGCTGGATCAGCTCCACCGTCATCCTGACCCGGTCGCCGGGCATCACCATCTCCGGCTGCGAGCCATCGTCAGCCGTAAAGGAGGAGATGGTACCGGTTACATCGGTGGTGCGTACATAGAACTGGGGACGATAGCCGGCAAAGAACGGCGTGTGGCGACCTCCTTCCTCTTTCTTGAGGACATACACCTCAGACTCGAAGTTGGTGTGCGGGGTAATGCTCTTGGGCTTGGCCAGCACCATGCCGCGCTCCACCTCGTTCTTCTGAATGCCGCGCAGCAGCACACCGACGTTGTCGCCAGCGATCCCTTCATCAAGGGTCTTCTGGAACATCTCTAGACCAGTAACGGTGGTGGAGCGAGTTTCCCGCAGCCCCACCAGTTCCACCGTTTCGCCCACCTTGATGCGGCCCCGCTCGATCCGGCCTGTGGCCACCGTGCCCCGACCGGTGATCGAGAAAACGTCTTCTACGGCCATCAGGAAGGGCTTGTCCACATCCCGCTCCGGCGTGGGAATGTAAGAGTCTACCGCATCCATCAGCTCGTAGATCTTATCCACCCAGGGATCTTCGCCGCGCTGAGTTTTGGGGTTGGCCTGCATCCTTTCCAAAGCCTTGAGGGCGGATCCCCTGATGATGGGGATGTCATCGCCGGGGAAGTCGTATTTGGAGAGAAGCTCCCGCACTTCCAGCTCCACCAGCTCCAGCAGCTCTGGATCGTCCACCATGTCCACCTTGTTGAGGAAGACCACCAAGCTGGGCACCCCCACCTGACGGGCCAACAGGATGTGCTCCCGCGTTTGGGGCATGGGGCCATCAGCCGCAGACACCACCAAGATGGCTCCATCCATCTGGGCTGCACCCGTGATCATGTTTTTCACGTAGTCAGCGTGGCCGGGGCAGTCCACGTGGGCGTAGTGACGCTTCTCCGTCTGGTACTCCACGTGGGCGGTGTTGATGGTGATACCGCGGGCTTTTTCTTCCGGCGCTGCGTCGATCTCGTCATACCGTTTGGCTGTGGCCTGACCCAAAGCAGCCAAGGTGGTGGTGATGGCAGCCGTCAAAGTGGTCTTGCCGTGGTCAACATGGCCGATGGTGCCAACGTTGACATGGGGTTTGGTACGTTCAAACTTAGCGCGTGCCATGAATCGTCACTTCCTTTTTGGTTTCAGTCAGCTACTCATTTCCTTTGTTTTTGGCAATGATGGCTTCGGCGATACTGCGAGGAACTTCCTCGTAGTGGCTGAACTCCATCGTAAAGGTGCCTCGACCCTGGGTTTTGGAGCGGATATCGGTGGCGTAGCCAAACATCTCTGCCAATGGAACTTTGGCATTGACCTTGGTGATGCCGCCTTCCGTATTCATCCCCTCCATCTGGCCGCGGCGGGCGTTGATGTCCCCGATGACGTCCCCCACAAAGGCTTCAGGAACTTCCACCTCGACCTTCATCATCGGCTCCAGAAGGACAGGGCTCGCTCTGCGAGCTGCCTCCTTCAGAGCCATCGAACCGGCGATCTTAAAGGCCATTTCGCTGGAGTCCACCTCATGGTAGGAGCCATCCACCAGGGTGGCGCGGATGTCGATCAGGGGATAGCCTGCCAGCACGCCGGATTCGCAGGCTTCCCGGATCCCTTGCTCAGCCGGCCCGACATATTCTTTGGGCACAACGCCACCCACGATTTTGGAGACAAACTCAAAGCCTGTACCCGGCTCTGCAGGCTCCAGGTCGATAACCACATGGCCATACTGACCCCGGCCACCACTCTGGCGAACAAACTTGCCTTCGACCCGGCTGACCGGCTTGCGAATGGTTTCGCGGTAGGCCACCTGCGGGTTGCCGACATTGGCCTCTACGTTGAACTCCCGCAGCATCCGATCCACCAGGATCTCCAGGTGCAGCTCGCCCATGCCGGAGATGATGGTTTGATTGGTCTCGGGATCCACCGAGACGCGGAAGGTGGGATCCTCTTTGGCCAAGGCCTGGAGGGCCTTGGAGAGCTTATCGATGTCGGCCTTGGTTTTGGGTTCTACAGCCACTGAGATCACTGGCTCTGGGATAAACAGAGACTCCAAGATCACGGGAGCATTTTCGTCGCAGAGGGTGTCTCCGGTGGTGGTGTCCTTCAGGCCCACCACAGCCCCCAGATCGCCTGCCCGCAGCTCATCCACGTCCAAACGTTCATCTGCTTTCAACACCACCAGGCGGGAGATGCGCTCTTTTTTGTTTTTGGTGGAGTTGAGCACATAGGTGCCTTTGGTCAACACTCCCGAATAGACGCGAATGAAGGTCAGATCCCCGTACTTATCGCTCATCAACTTGAAGGCCAGCGCCGAGAAAGGCTCATCGTCGCTGGCCTTGCGCGCCACCTCCGAGCCATCCGGCAGCACCCCCTTGATGGCGGGAATGTCGATGGGAGAAGGGAGGTAATCCACCACCGCGTCCAGCAGCATCTGCACACCCTTGTTCTTGAAGGCAGAGCCGCACAGCATCGGCACAATTTGGCCGCTGATGGTGCCTTTGCGCAGACCAGCCATCAGGTCGGCTTCGCTCAGGTCTTCCTCGGCAAAGTATTTCTCCATCAGGGCTTCGTCGGTCTCGGCCACCGCCTCCACCAGCTTGGCCCGGTATTCCGCCACGAGATCTTTCATCTCCTCCGGAATGGGGGCGGGACGAATGTCCTTGCCGATCTCATCCATGTAGATACGGGCCTGCATGCGCACCAGATCGACGATGCCGCGGAACCCGTCTTCAGCTCCAATGGGCAGTTGGATGGGCACAGCGTTGGCCTTGAGGCGCTCCCGGATCTGGTTGTAAACCTTGAGGAAATTGGCCCCCATGCGATCCATTTTGTTGACAAAGGCAATGCGGGGCACGTTGTAACGATTGGCTTGCCGCCAGACGGTCTCAGACTGAGGTTGCACGCCGCCCACCGAGTCAAAGACGGCGATTACCCCATCCAGCACCCGCATGGAGCGCTCAACCTCGATGGTGAAATCCACGTGCCCAGGCGTGTCGATGATGTTGATGGTGTACTCCGGTGCGCCAGCGAGAGGTTGGGAGGGGTTTTCGGGATCCCGCTTGGTCCAACGGGTGGTGATGGCCGCAGCCGTGATGGTGATGCCCCGCTCCCGCTCCTGAGCCATCCAATCGGTTACCGCAGTTCCGTCGTGCACTTCGCCAATTTTGTGCACCAGACCGGAATAGAAAAGGATCCGCTCTGTGGTCGTGGTCTTGCCGGCATCGATATGAGCCGCGATGCCAATGTTTCGGACTCGTTCCAGGGGAACTGTGCGTGCCACGTCAACCTCCCAATCCTCGTCGCCCTGCGATTTGGGCAACCTAAAAAATCCTTTACAATTCTAATCTTTTTTGCCGATTTTGCTCCACTTGCCCGAACTCTGGGTGGACAGAGCAGGGATCCCAGGGACTACCCACCGCCCTGCCAAACGGATTCAGTAGCGGTAGTGGGCAAAGGCCTTGTTGGCCTCGGCCATGCGATGCACTTCCTCCCGCCGCCGAATGGTGCTGCCGGTTTCGTTGGCCGCATCCATGATCTCATTGGCCAGCTTGGCGGCCATGGTGCGGCCGGGACGGGCGCGGGAAAAGGTGACCAACCAGCGCAGCGCCAGGGAAGTTCCTCGTTCTCCCCTCACCTCCACCGGGACTTGATAGGTAGCCCCGCCCACCCGACGCGCCTTGACCTCCACCAGGGGGGTGGCGTTGCGGACAGCATTTTCCAACAGAGGCAGTGGCTCTTGACCGGTGCGCTCCCGCACAATGTCCAGAGCCTCGTAAAGGATCCTGGCAGCCAGGGAGGCCTTGCCCCTCTGCATCAATTTGCGGATCAGCATGGTGACCAAGCGGCTCCCGTATTTGGGATCCGGTGGCACATCACGGCGAGGCGCACGGTTGCGGCGAGACATAAGAGGTGGGTTACCTGTTGCAGAAAGGGTTGGGAAAGGAGGACAAGCGAGATGCCAAAGGCTATTTTTTCTTGCCGGCGGCGGCTGGGGCTTGGCCGGGCTTGGGCCGTTTGGCCCCGTATTTGGAGCGGCCTTGCTTACGGTCTTTTACCCCTGCAGCATCGAGTGTGCCGCGGATAATGTGATAGCGCACGCCGGGCAGGTCTTTGACTCGTCCTCCGCGAATCATGACCACCGAGTGCTCTTGCAGGTTGTGGCCGATGCCGGGAATGTAAGCTGTGACCTCAAAGCCAGAAGTGAGGCGAACGCGAGCTACTTTTCGCAGCGCCGAGTTGGGCTTTTTGGGTGTTGTCGTGTACACTCGGGTGCAAACCCCCCGCCGCTGTGGACAACCCTTCAGGGCAGGGGACTTGGTTTTGCGGACGGCGACGCTGCGCTCCTCGCGGATCAGTTGCTGGATGGTGGGCATGGGCTGGCAAAGAAGGCTACAACTCAAGTTATCCGGCAGTATTGAATCCTAGCAAGGCGGGATCCCAGCGTCAACTTAGGGATCTGCTGCCGGGGCTGTGACTTGAGTCTTTTGACTAGACTGGAGCCATCGGCAGGAGGTGGGGAGAGGGGCAACAGGCGATGGGCTGGCTGGATTGGTGGATTGCGCTTCCCTGTCCGCTCTGCCAGCGCCCGGCCAAGGCTGTGTTTTGTCGAGACTGTCAGCAGCGATTGCAGGCGGAGCGGCTCGACTCTTGGCCAGTTACCACTTCGCCTTGGCCGCTTTATGCTTGGGGGATCCACCGGGGAGCGCTGCGCAGGGCCCTCTATTGCCTGAAATATGAAGGACAGCGGCGCATAGGCGCGGTTTTGGGGGAATGGCTGGGATCCCGCTGGCTCGAAAGCCGGCAACCTTCTTCAGGCTCTCGTAGGGCCTACGGCTCGGACTATACGGTAGTCCCCATCCCTCTGCATGCGGAGCGCCTGCGGCAACGGGGCTACAATCAGGCGGCCCTGATCAGCCAAGCCTTTTGTGAGCGGACGGGTCTAAGACATTTACCTGAAGCTTTGGTGCGGGTGCGGGCCACGGCGGCCCAATATGAGCTCAACCCGCTGCAACGCCAGCAAAATCTGGCAGGCGCCTTTGCCCTCCAGTACGCTCCCGCCACGCCAGTTCTGTTGGTGGATGACATCTACACCACCGGCTCCACCGTTCAAGCGGCGCAGCAGGTCTTGGTTGCCGCTGGGATCCCGGTGGCCGGGGTGATTGTTGTGGCCAAAGCGCAGCCGGCTGCCCACCACCCCACCCTGCCCTGGGAGCTCCGACGGCGTGGCCAGGCCTGACTATTGGGCCTGTTGCGCGGCTGCCTGTCGGGGATCCACGTTGAGGAACACGGTGGCATCCCCCTCGACGCGAATGATGCGCAGAGGTGGCAGTGAGTCCGCCGGGTTTTGGATGCGCTCCTGCAGCTTTTCGTAAAACAGCAGATCCGCCAGTTGCGCGTTTTCCGCTGCCGCCTGTCCCTTTAGCTCGATGGCCCGCTGGTTGGCTGCCGCTAGGATCAACAGCCGCTCGGTTTCTTTTTGTTGAATTTGCGCCCGCACTGCTGCTGTTTGTGCCGTAATCGAGGCCACCTGTTTGCGTTCAATGGAATCTCGCAGGGCTTGCGGAAAATCGGGGTTGCCCAGAAAGAGGCCCTCTACCTGGATCAGGGGCAGGGCTTGGCCATCGCGGTTGACGGTGGGCATCTCTTGGCGGATCAAGTCCAGAGCCCGCTGCTCGATGGCTGTGCGCTGGCTTTTGCGGTAAAAATCTTCGGAATCGAAAGAAGCAGAGATATCGCGGATCTTGGAGCGCACCACCGGCACCACCACTGTCACAAGATAGTTCTCGCCGATGGTGGCGTGCAGCTCGTCCAAAGTGGCAAGGTTGGGCCTGAGGGCAATGGCCACATCGACGGCAAAAGCCTGCCCGTCAGCAGTGTTTACCGTGATGGCATTGCTGATGGCATTGGCCGAGTTGGGGTTGTTGGTAAACTCCCAAACGCGGGTGAGCACGCTGTAGGTGATTGGCGTCTCGATCCCCGGGATCCGGAACATCACTCCCGGCAATTCTACCCGCCCCTTTTGCAACCCAGAAAAGGTATTAAACACCACAGTGGCATGGCCGGGCAAAGTGACATACAGGCAGGCGCGGAGCATCCCCAAAGCTGCCAAGAGGGCAATCCCGCCCAAAGTTAGCCAACCAACTTTACTCTGGTGTGCTTCTTCTGTTGAATACATAGTGGCTGATCCCGTTTTGAGGTCTGAGGGAAGAGCTGGAGCAGATGGGGCCAGGCCCGAAAACTGTTCGCGTCAGCGGGACGGAGTCCTTTTTCTATTAGGTTTTCTATTTGGTTATCAAAGTTTCCAGCCGGGATCCCAGAACCGAGGCTTTCACCACCTCTAGGTACTTGGGATTCTGGGTGAGGGCCTGGGCCTTGGCTCGCAATTGGCCGGCTTCTGCCTCGGCTTGAGCAATGATGCTGCGGGCATCTTGGCGCGCCTGCTCGATCTCAAATTGTTTTTGCGCCAGTTGGTTTTCGGCAATAGTTTTTGCTTCAATAGCGGCTACAAAATCGGGATCGAAATCCACATCCCGCAGCAGAAAGTCCAAAACCTCGACGCCATATTCCTTCAGCAAAAGGGCCACCCGTTCGCGAATTTGTCCTTGAAGCAGCGGGCGCTCGGTGGAATAGAGAGCTTGGGCGGAAAAGCCGCTGGTCTCATTCAAGATGACCGACCGGACGATGGGGGCAATGCGATCCAAGTAGTTCTCCCCCAGTTGGGTGTAGACCTTGGGGGCATCGAGAATACGAAATTGCAGCGTCGCCTCAGCCGCAATCTGCTGCCCATCCTGAGAGAGGGCCACCAGCCGCGGCGCATAGGCAGTCGGGTCGTTGTCCTTCCAGGTCAGAGCCTGAGTTTTTACGTCGAAGGTAACGGTGCGCGAGACAAAAGGCGGCACCCAATGCAGCCCTGGCTGCAAAGCAGTCGGGCTCACTCCCCCACCCCAGGTAAACAGCACCATATTCTCGCCGTTGCCCACCAAGCGCAGCGGCCTGCCCGCCGCCACCAGGATCAACGCCACTCCCACAAGGGTAGCTTTGGGCAACCAGCGACCCACCCGGCTTTCCCAACCTTCTGCTCGCATCTCTCCATCTCCTGCCAATGCAGCCATTCTCGCGGCTGTGAGAAGGTCGAGCTGAGAAACGGCTGCTATCTTTTAAGCCTTCTGCAGGGATCCCCGTCCTTTTTCTCAGACCCCCAGACGATGTTACTCGGTATCAAAAAGTTTACAAAAGATCACTTCACAATTCGCAAAGACCCAGGATAAGCCGGCAAAAAGGGAAGAAGATTAAAACATAATAAAGATTTGGGTTGCCGTTCATGCTGCCTACTATCGATTACGAGCGGCGAGATATCCAGGTGCCACCCTCCTGCATTGCCGTTGCGGCTCGGGCCTTGATCCGGCAGGGGGTATCCGTCTGCTGGCGGGAAGAAAGTCTATCTGCCCTGATTCGTCTGGGATCCAAAGGAGCCGGCGATCGAGCTGCCATTTTGCTGGTGGAAATGAGCCTCATGGGCCAGCCGGAGGAGCTGAAAAACTGGCTGGAGATGTGCTGGCAACTGCCCGCCTATCGCCGCGAGCCGTTGCGGGTGCGCGGATAAAGGATCCCTGTGGAGGCGCGCTAGCCTCGTTCGGACTCGTCGAAGAGAAACTGCCCGCCGTAGCCGGTGACGATGCGGGTTCCATCTTTGAGGATATGGATTTCCACTTGGTTGCTGGCCCAATTCAGTTGGTTTTCCAAGGCAGGGTTAAAGACATGTACCCGCTGGTTGCGGGAAGAGACCAGCGAGTGGGGGGAGCGAATGGCCTGGGATTGCAGATAGGGCCCGTCCACCAAAATATCCAGCTCCTGCAACAGCTCTTGGGCGCCGGGGGGAGCCTGGGGGGATCGCAACTCTTCCAGCGTGAATCCACTGAAGGCCATCGCCGTTAGCCCTTTCGCCTTCAGGAGCCGCGCCAAGCTGGCCAGGGCAGGAGCCTGCCAGAAGGGCTCTCCTCCCGAGAAGGTCACTCCCTCGTTTCTGGGGTTGCTGAGGATTTGCTCGGCCAAGTCAGCAACCTTGACCAGTTGGTTGACCTCAAACGGCCAAGAAGCGGGGTTGAAGCAGCCTGGGCACTCCCGCAGGCAGCCCTGCACCCAAACCACCGCGCGCCGGCCCGGCCCATTCACTTCCGATTCGTCCACATATCCCATCAGGTTGAGATAACCGGGAGGGATCCGGGCCTGAAAGTCCAGTGCGATCTTTGCCTTGGACATGGGTCACCTGCTGCAAAACGGCTTTGAGACTACTCTTAGCCTAGTGGGAAGCCGAACGCGAAAGCTGCAATCTTATAGTCATTTCAAATTTGGAGATGTCTCCACAGTGCTCCGCGCCGCTGACACCCTCACCCCCGGCCCCTCTCCCTGAGGGCTGTCTCTTATAAACATCA
>NZ_JANSJB010000018.1:0-23107 GCF_047462355.1 Synechococcus sp. H55.9
TGAGCGGGGTCAGAAGACTCACATCCCAAGCGATCCCCGATTTGAAACGTGAGTTGAAACAAGCGGTTAATCAGATCGAATTGTTCGGGGTTCATAATTTCAGAATTCCCAACTTGCGGGTGTGGGGTGAGCATCAGAATTGACAGGTGCGACGGCTGCGCTCCAGCTCCGGCTCGATCCAAGAGAGGGCAAAGTGGCTCACACAAGGCAACTGCGGAAAGCGGCGGGCCAGGGATCCCATCTGGATTTCCAAGCTGGGGCGTTTTCGATGCGCTTGTCCCCATAGGCCGGCGATGGCCGGGCAGACAAAGGTTTGGGGAGAGGCCACAGCCAGGATTTGCCCCACCTGCTGCACCACACAGGAGCCATCCTCGCACTTGGCATAGGCCATCGGGTGCCACTCCATGTTTGGATCAAAACGATCCCAAGGCTGGAGACGGGCGTCGAACCCTTCTCCCACCGCCTGGTTGCCCTCGGGGAAAAAGACGGCCCCGGTCGGGATCCCAAGGCTTTGGGCCGGTTGGGCAGCTTGCCGCAGGTAATCGAGGATCCCATAGCGGGCAAACTCAACGCTGAGCTGCCAGAGCTGCTCTTGCCAGCGCTCCTGTCGGAGAGCGGCGCTAGGGGTAGGGGTGGGATCCGGCGGCGCTGCTTTTGGACGGGGAGCCGCCAAATTCTCTAAATCCCTATTCCCTGAATCACCTTCTGAATCGGCATGGGTGGAATGCCAATTCTCGCCTGCTTTGCTTTGGGCCATCCCGTCCCCTAGTTCTGGAGAAAGCGGCCGCTCCCTGCTTGCGCTGGGCTTGGGATCCCCTGGCTGGCGCCAGCGGGGCTCTTCGGCATAGGTGGCATCCAGATGGAGAACATCTGCCACAGTAATATAGCCCTGGCTGAGGTAACGCTCCAGCAAGGCTCGGCCCGCCGGGTTTTCTGCCAAATCCAGGTAGGCTTGCCGGGCTGCCTCCCCATGGATCCACAGATCCTGGACGGTGGCTGCCAGGCTGGATCCCCCAGAGCCGCGGGGATAGCGAATGTAGTCGAAGAGGATCCCATCCGGCTGCCGCTGCAGGATGCGGCGGATCAGCTCGGCAAAATCCCGTCGCGCCACGGGATGAAAGGGATCCACAAACACCTCATCCGGGCTGCCCAAATCTTCTGCAAGGGCTGTCGCTGGATCCAAGACGGTGGTGAGGCCACGGCCGTTGCGGGCCAAGACTGCCTGGCGATCTGGGAGAAGCCCGTAGCTGTAGCCGAAATTGAGGGAAAACACCCAGGCATAGGCCGATAACCCCCGCCGTCGCGCCGCCTTGAGAGCCAGATCCAACAAATCGGCATTGGGCTGCAGGCTGGGCCAGATCCCGCCCGCCCCATCGGGCAGAATGGAGCGGCCATCGTAAAACGTCTCGATAAAAACGCGGTTATAGCCCAGGTTCACCACCTGGTCAAACACCTGATCCAGTACGCCTGGATTGGCATCACAGGGATGCAAGCGCACCCAAATGGCCTGAATCTGCGGCCAACGGCGGCTGCGGCAGGCAATCAAGGCAGCGCGATGTTCGGCTAAAACTTGGGTGTATTCGGCCCAAGCGGCCTCTGATTGGGTGGCCCGCTGGCGCAGTTGAGCCTTGCGCGCCACTTCCTCAGGGGGTTGCCGGCAGAAGGCATCGAGCTGAAGAGCAGACAGGGATCCTGTCTGTTCCCCGCTGCCCTGAAACCTGGGATCGGAGTCAGGAAAAAGGGAATGGCCAAACCTCGGGAATTGGGCCTGGGCGGCAATTCCGGATCCCAGCCACATCAGTGCGCCGAGCACACCTGCAAGCCATTTCCGCTGCTGCCTTGGCAACCTCAACACCCTTAACCCAACCGAGGATTGCTGTAGCCCTATCTCCCCCTAGAGATCGGCAGGCCCGAGGCAATTGTTCCCGCCCCCAGCCAATTGCGCTCAACTTTGAGAGGAGAGCTAGAGCTTGGGATCCCTTGCCCTATCCGCCTCAATCTGGGCCAACTGCTGCCGGGCCGCCTGCCGCATCACCTCCACCGGCACAGGCTTGCCCCCCAGCCAGAGGGAGAGGGCCTTGGCCCCCTGGTGGATCAGCATCTCCAGGCCACTGATGGGGGTGTGGCCTAACGCTGCGGCCATACGCAGCAGGGGAGTGGGATCCGGTACATAGATGAGATCGTAGACAACGGCGCCGGCGGGCAGAAGGCGCAGTTGCTCCCGGCTGAGGGGAGACAGCTCAGCAGGGGATCCCGGCTTGTACATGCCCACGGGGGTGGTGTTGACCACAAGGGAAGTCTTGGGCAAGTGGCGCTCCAGCTCGGCCCAGCTCAGCGTTTCCACCTGGGGCCAGGTCTGTTGCAAAGCCCGTAACTTCTCAGGGGATCGCCCGGCCACCCGTACTGGCCCCAACTCCAACTCCAAACAGCCCTGGATGGCCGCCCGCGCCGCCCCGCCACAGCCCAGGATTAGGGTGGGGATCCCTTTTTCCAAGCCCAGCAAAGGCTGAACAAAGCCGTCGATATCGGTGTTGGTGCCGCCCCAGCCTCCCTCCGGCAAGGCGTAGACCGTGTTTACTGCTCCCACCTTTGCCGCCCGCGCTTCCACCTGGCTGAGCAAAGGCAGAATCGCCTGCTTGTGGGGAATGGTGACGTTAAACCCCCGCACCCCGATGGCCGCCAGCCCGGCCACCGCCACTGCCAGGCGCTCTGCCGCCACCGGAAAGGGCACGTAGCAGTAGTCTTCTCCCATGGCCGCCAAGGCAGCGTTGTGCATCGCCGGGGATAGGCTGTGGACCACCGGATCCCCGATCAGGCCCAGCAATTGCGTACTTCCCGAAATCCGCCTGTCCACCCCAGCTCCTAAGGGATCCCTGCCCTGTAGCTCCGACTAGTTAGACTCCGACTCCACCCGATCTAAAGTTTGCCGGTAGCGCTGCCGCCAACTGGCCAGGGATTCTTCCGAAATGTGGTCGATTAAATTGCTCATCTCGCCCAGGATCTGGTAGACGCGGTCAAAGCTTTGGCGGGTGCGCTCTTCTTGATCTGGCTGGCGCACCTGCACCAGGTACAGGCTCATCTTGATGGTTTGCAACCGGTTTTTGCCCAGATCCTCCAGCATTTCCCGAATTTGCCCGATCGCCTCCTGCCGCACCCGGCGTTGCCGCCGCCGCAACAGCCAGAACAGGATGCCGTGGATAACTCCCACCACGGTGGCGCTGACCGCCGTTGCCGTCGCCGCGGAAAGAGCGCTGCGGCTGGCCACCCAGCCGCTGAGTAGGATTACGCCTATCCCCACCGCCGTCAGGATCAGCTCGATGTTGTTGAGAAACCACCTTCTTGCTGGCTTCCAGATGGCGGATTGGCTCCGACTAGAATTGAACATGGCTGTTCTTCCCACCTCCCACCTGCCTATTCTGCTGCGGCCAACCCACCGCCGGATTCTGGGGATCGGACTTACCGGCGCAGTCGCCATCCTCCGCGGCCCAGTTGACGCTTCAGACGCCGCCGCGGTTTCCGCCGGCGGATCCCCAAGGGCTGCTGAGAGCGGGATCCAGCTTCAAACCGCTCAGCCCTAGGCTCCCGCACCCCTTGGCTGAGATCCTGGTTGTGTTGCCGCAACTCCTCGAGCTGCCTGAGGCGAGTTTCCAGCTCTTGGCGTAGCTCGGCATTCTCTTTTTCTAGATGTTGCAAACGCTTCAGCAGCTCTGAGGACGCCGTCCCGCTACTGCAATCGGAAACCGGGATGGGAT
The DNA here is from genome assembly GCF_047462355.1 of Synechococcus sp. H55.9. NCBI lineage: Bacteria > Bacillati > Cyanobacteriota > Cyanophyceae > Synechococcales > Synechococcaceae > Synechococcus > Synechococcus sp. H55.9. The sequence continues at coordinate 3,753 of NZ_JANSJB010000018.1, forward strand.
GGGGTGCAGTCACCACCGAAGTGTGGACATTTTTGCTGTCTCGCAGGGCTTGGGCAGCCCGTCGCACCAGGGCCACCCCCTTGGGATCGTCCTTATCTGTGAGGGTGGCCGCCCCAAATTGAAGCTGCACCGGCAGCGCTCGCCCATTCACCACAAAGGGATCCTGGATCAACCGCTGGCAGCAGCGCTCGGCGGCAATCTGGGCAGCAGCCAGAGTGCTCCCCGGCAGCACCACAATAAACTGCCCCTCGTCGTAGCAAAAGAGGTCATCCCCCTCTCGCAAGTTGTGGGCCAAGCGATCCGTAAACAGCTTGAGAAGAGCAGCCCGACCGCCGGCCTCTAGGCCTTGCCCCAGAGCACTGAGGTTGGCCAAGCGCAGGACAAACAAACTGAGGGGGTCTGATTGGGCACGGGCTTGGGCCACCCGCAACGGCAAGCGAGTAACCAAATCCTGCCGATTGCCCAAAGCAACCGAGCCAGAAGGAGATGAGACTTGTTTTTGTCCAGTCTGGAGCAGATATTGCTGGCGGCGGCTCTCCACAATGCGCAGCCCTGCCCGCACCCGCGTCAGCAGCTCTGCCGCCTGAAAGGGCTTGGAGAGGAACTCATCGGCTCCGGCTTCTAACGCCCGCTCCATGCTGTCGTTGCCCTCGCGGGCGGTCATGAGGATGTAGTACACCCAAGCATATTCGGGTGATTGCCGTAGCTGCCGGCATAGATCCAGGCCATTTAGATTGGGCATGACCCAGTCGGCGATGATGAGATCTGGGATCCGGCGGCGGATTTGCTCCAGGGCAGACAAGCCATCCAAAGCATAAGAAATACTACAGCCCTGCTTACCCAAAAAGTTGGACAACATCTCTGCCACCATGTAACTGTCATCCACGATCAGCACATGGGCCCGCAAGCTGCTGGCTCCGCCTTTGCTAGCGCCCAAGCCCGCCTGAGGGCCTTCAGACGTACCAGTGGCAGCAGCGTTCTCCAAATTGGGATCCACGGGTAAGCCAAAGCCAGATGACAAGGAAATCCGGGAAAGCAAACTTTCCCGTGTTTTCCATCGTTATTCTAGACGTAGGGATTGGCAGCCACTACCTAACTTTGCCGGGTTATTTTTTTGAGATTTTTGAAGTTTCGCAGTCATTCTAAACGCGAGGAAGATGCTTCTGGGCGTTCCCCGCTACTGCTCCTCACGCCCCCAGGGGGAATCCTCCTCTGCCCCAGGGAGAGGGAAGGCAGGGTTCGCCGTGACTTCATGGCCACCCCAGGAACCTAGAAACGAATCTCGAGCGTGACTTGGGCGCGCACGGCTTGTTGTCCTCCTTCCACCGGTGTGGAAGCTGCTTCTAGGCGGGCATAGTCTGCTTGAGCAGCCAAAGGAACTGGCGGCGCTATGGAGCCCTCGCTGTGAATTTGGATGCCCTCCACAGAATGAATGCTCAGGTTCAAGGCCCTCAACACATCGCTGGCTTGACGTTGGGCATCTTCCACGGCCTGGGTCAGGGCACGGCTGCGCGCCTGCAGCAAGGTGGCCTCATCCGCTCGGAAGCTGACCGATTCCACCTGGGTAGCTCCGGCGGCCACGGCTTCATCCAGCACCTGTCCGGCTCGGGCTATGGGTACTTCAAATTGCAGGCTGTTTTGCCCCTGTACCCCGGTCAGGCGGGGTGGGCTCTGCTGGTAGTCGTATTGCGGATAGAGAGAAATGCCGGTGGTCTGCAGGGCGCTCACCTGCAGCTCTTTGAGGCGGTTCACCAGCCGCTCCGAGCGCTCGGCCACCTGCTGCTGGACCGCTTGGGCCGTCTCCCCTTGGAGCACCACCCCCAGCCGGATTACGGCAATGGAGGTTTCCACCGCAACAGACCCCTGGCCGGTTACCGTCAAAGTTCGGGATCCCTCACCGGGACTGGCCATTGCCCCGCCTCCAGCGATTGCGTTCCAACCCAACAGTGCCAGCGCCAGTACCACGCCCAGCCAGGCCACCCCCTTCAGCCTTTTCCACCCCTTGAGCCTGTCCATTGCTTCCCCCTTTCAGTCGTTAACCCCAGCCTACTCCCACCGTTCCTCTAGCTGATCTGACAAAAGCCCCAGCCACCAGTTCCCTAACCTCACCCAGCCGCTGCGTTCTTGCCCCCCCGGATTGCGTATCCGCACATAAAACACGCGTTGATACTTGGAAGTGCTGCCGGAAAAAGGCCCCAGCCGCCAATACCGCGCCTCCTGGCTCAGAATGGAGTAGCCATGCTTTGCCGCCCACCGCTGCAGCAGCTCCTGGCTGCGTCTTTGTTCCCAGACAAAAATTCCCAGGAACAGGGCAACGGCAACCACTGCCCCCAGCAGGGCCAATGCCAGCTCAGACATAGGGATAGACAGCAAGGCTATTGCCCATCGTATGGGAGTTGCTCCAAGGCTGGGATCCCCGGCTGCAAAAGTTAACCTTTGCCGCCTCAGCCGCTTCCAAAAGAGCGATCTCCGCTCCTGTATGATCGAGTCAGCGTGGTCAAAACTCGATTTGTTGATTGAGTAAATTGATAAGGTCTTTTTGAGAATGGCTGCATCGAAACTGCGACAACTGCTGCACGACCTGGATGTTGAGCTGCAAAAAACCCCTGGCTTGGATGAAAAGCAGCGACAGCACATCGCCACCATTCGCCAAGAGGTGGAAGCGGTGCTGGCCGAGCTGGGATCCCCGAGTGAGAGCAAGCAAAATCAAGGGCGTAGAGATCGCATTGGGGAGGCGCTGGGCCTGTTCGAGACCTCGCATCCCAACCTCACCCTGATCCTGGAGCAAGTGATCGACACGCTGGCAGGGATGGGTTTGTAGTTTATGAGGAGGGCTCACCAGCAAGCTCCTCTGCCTGCTAGCCTTGGTAATGCGTTGAATAGCTCCTGTTTATGACCGGCACTCTCCATCCCACCTCGTTTAACATCACCCGCTCCCAACAGATTTTTGCCCGAGCAAAAGGGCTCATGCCCGGCGGGGTCAGTTCCCCGGTGCGCGCCTTCAAGTCGGTGGGCGGGGATCCCGTCGTGTTTGACCGCGTCTCAGGAGCCTACGCCTGGGATGTGGACGGCAACCAGTACATCGACTACATCGGCAGTTGGGGGCCGGCGATTGTCGGCCACGCCCATCCCGAGGTGATCGAGGCTCTGCACCGAGCTTTGGAGAAAGGCACCAGCTTTGGCGCCCCTTGCGTTTTGGAAAACGAGCTGGCCGAGCGGGTGATCGAGGCGGTGCCCAGCGTGGAGATGGTGCGCTTTGTTAACTCCGGCACCGAAGCTTGCATGGCGGCGCTGCGCCTGATGCGGGCCTACACGGGGCGGGAAAAGGTGATCAAGTTCGAGGGCTGCTACCACGGCCATGCGGACATGTTTTTGGTCAAGGCCGGCTCAGGGGTGGCCACGCTGGGCCTGCCGGATTCGCCAGGGGTACCTAAGGCCGCTACCAGTGCCACGCTGACCGCCCCCTACAACGATCTAGAGGCAGTCAAGGCTCTGTTTGAGCAGCATCCCGACTCCATTGCGGGCGTGATCCTAGAGCCGGTGGTGGGCAATGCCGGCTTCATTCCGCCGCAGCCGGGCTTTTTGGAGGGTTTGCGGGAGCTGACGCAGAAGTATGGCGCCCTGCTGGTGTTTGACGAGGTGATGACCGGCTTTCGCATCAGCTACGGCGGTGTGCAGGCCAAGTTTGGTGTCATCCCCGATTTAACCACCCTGGGCAAGGTAATCGGCGGCGGCCTGCCGGTGGGGGCCTACGGCGGTCGGCGGGAGATTATGGAAATGGTGGCGCCGGCGGGGCCGATGTACCAGGCGGGCACCCTCTCCGGCAACCCGCTGGCCATGACGGCCGGGATCCACACCCTCGATATTTTGCGTCGCCCCGGTACCTATGAGTATCTGGAGCGGATTACCGAGAAGCTGGCGACGGGGCTGCTGCAGATTGCGCAAGAGACCGGGCACGAGATGTGTGGGGGCCATTTGCCCGGCATGTTCGGCTTCTTCTTCACGGCTGGCCCAGTGCGCAACTACGAGGAGGCCAAGCGCTCGGACTTGCAAAAGTTTGCCCGCTTCCACCGCGGCATGCTGGAGCGGGGGGTGTATCTGGCGCCCTCGCAATTCGAGGCCGGCTTCACTTCCTTGGCCCACACCGAAGCCGATGTGGAGAGAACCCTCGAGGCGGCGCGAGAGGTGCTGCGCACGCTCTAGGGTTTTTCTCCCCTCTCCCCTTGGGAGAGGGGTTGGGGGTGAGGGTGATCTGCACTGGGATCATGGCCGAGCACATCCACCGCAACTGGCGCATCACCACCCAAACCACCGACAAGGGGTTCATTTTTTGCTGTCAGCGGCTACGTCAGGATGGCTCGGTGGAGTTTGCCGCCCCAGCCTACGGCTACTTCCACAATGAGGCCGAGGCAATTTTGGCCGGCATGGTCTGGATCGACCGGCAGCAACTGCCGGATCACCTGGATGGCCTGCTCTTCGACAACGAGGAGCCAGAAAGTTAGCTCAGGGCTTTTTCCCCCACCAACTGTTCCCAGCCCAAGCCTTTGAGGGCGGCGTTGCGCCGCAGTGGGCGGGTGACCAGCTCCAGCAGCGCCTGGGTGTTGCCGAAGCCGTGGATCTGGGCAAAGGTAAACTCCACCGACCACTTGGTGGTGACGCCGCGGGCTTCGAGGGGGTTGGCGTGGGCCATGCCCGTGATTACCAGATCCGGCTGCAGGGCTTTGATGCGCTGCAGTTGGTTGTAGTTATCCGGCTTCTCGACAATGGTGGGCTTGGGCACCCCCATCTCCTCGCAGGTGCGCTCCAGGAGGGCCAGCTCGGCGGCCTGGTAGCGCTTGTCGAGGTAAGGGATCCCGATTTCCTGCACCGTCATACCGCAGCGCACCAGGAAGCGGGCCAGGGAGATCTCCAGCAGGTTATCCCCCATGAAGAAGACGCTCTTGCCCCGCAGCAGGCCCAGGTACTCCTGAACCTGGGGGTGACGCCACACTTCCCCTTCCCGCTCTGCCAGGCCTTGAGTCGGGATCCCCAGCTCGCCGGCGATGGCCTCGATCCAGGCGCGGGTGCCATCCGGCCCGATGGGAAAAGGAGCGGTGATGAGCTTGGCCTTTTTGCGGCGCACCAGCGTGGTGGCGGTGCGGCTGAGGAAAGGATTTACCCCCACCACATAGGTGCCCGGCTCGATGGCCGGCAGCTCCTCGTAGCGCTTGGCCGGCAGCCAGCCGGAGACGCGGATCCCGTACTTTTTCAGCTCCAGGGTGAGTTGGGTTACCACCGGATCCGGCACGGAGCCGAAGATCACCAAGGGGGGATGTTTGGGGAAGCCTTCTTCCTCTTTCTTTTTGCCGGGGCGCAGCCCGTAGAAAAGAGCCTGCAGGCCACCCCGCGTCTCCCGCTCTTCTTCCTGCACCTGCTCCGGGCAGCGCTGGGCCATAGAGGCCAAAACCGTGTCTTCCCCCTGGGTAAAGGCGTAGTCGAGGCCATTGGCCCGCGCCACCACAATCGGGATCCCGATCTCCCCTTCCAGCTTCTGGGCTAGGCCCTCTAGATCCATCTTGATGATCTCGGTGGTGCAGGTGCCGATCCAGACGATGACGCTGGGATTGCGATCCCGCTGGATTTGCAGGCACAGCCGCTTCAGCTCCTCGTAGTCGTTGAGCTTGGCGCTGATGTCCCCCTCTTCCAGCTCGGCCATGGCATAGCGCGGCTCGGCAAAGATCATCACCCCCATGGCATTTTGCAAAAAGTAGCCACAGGTTTTGGTGCCGATCACCAAAAAGAAGCTGTCTTCGATTTTGGGGTAGAGCCAAGCCACGCAACTAATCGGGCAGAAGGTGTGGTAGTTGCCGGTCTCGCATTGAAAGTGGAGGGTATTGGAAGCATCCACAGCAGCAGTCATCGTCGGCTCCTAGAAAAGGGTTTGTCAAGCTAGGGGGCGACCAATTGGGGCACGCCCACCAATTTCTCGCTCAGATCCCAGAGCAGCTTGGCCTTGGCCGCATCCCCCGCCTCGTCCGAGACTTCTTGGTTAAAGGGCTTGGCATTTTTCCGTTGCCGGTTGCCCCAGCTCCAGTAGAATCCCGACTGGCGAAACTCCGGATCCGCCACCACCTGGGCCACCCGCTCGCCGGCCAGCTCTTGGGAGACGTAGCCGCCGGTGATGTTTTTCTGAAACCAGGGGAACAGCTTTTGGAAGAGGGGATAGTGATGGCGGAAGAGGGCCGTTTCCGCCACACAGCCCGGGTAGAGGGAGAGAAACGTGATGCCGGTGCTCTCGTGGAAGCGGCGGTGCAGCTCCCGCATGGTGAGGATGTTGCAAACTTTGCTGTCTTTGTAGGCTTTGACGGGATCGAACTTGCCGCCATCGGCCATGCTGATCGGTTCCTTGAAGCCCTGGGCAAAGCCCCGCAGATCCCCCAGGTGGGGTTGGGGTGGGATCTTGCCCCCCAGCTCCTTGGGGTTGTGGGTAACCGTGCCCAGGATCACCAGCCGCCGATCCGGATAGGTGGAGCGCTTCAGATCCTCCAGCATCAGGTGGCAGAGCAGGAAGTGCCCCAGATGGTTGGTGGCCATGGTCAGCTCATAGCCCTCCGGGCTGCGCAAGGGCTGCTTAAGCAAGGGCATGTAGATGGCGGCGTTGCACACCAGGGCATCCAGAGAGCGGCCCGACTGGCGAAATTGTTCGACAAATTGCCGCACACTGGCCAAGCTGGCCAGATCGATCGGCATCAGGGTGTAGCTGGGGATCCCCACCTGCTGAGCCATCCGCTGGCCTTTGTCCAGATCCCGACAGGCCATCACCACGTGCCAGCCCCGCTTGGCCAAAGCCAAAGCTGCGTACAGGCCAACGCCCGAAGAGGCTCCAGTAATCACCACGGTGGGTTGCACTTGTGCTTGCATATCCAACTCCTCTGCCATGTCCTCAAGATGGATCTCCTGCACAATCCATCTTGGGGCGGAAAGCGGGCCAGACAACGAATTGATAAGGTTTGCGACGGTTTTCCGAAACAATTGCTTCACTTTTAGACACACCGGCAAGCTGGCAGGTTTGGGATCCCTTACACCAGCGCCGGCTCCGGTGCCGGGGCGTTGTAAAAGTCCGACAGCAGGGCAAACAGCTCCCGATCCTCAGCAGGCCGGGGCACGATCCCTTCCGGGCGGGCCAGCAGCTCGTCGGCGATGTTCAGGTAGTACTGGCAGACGGGCTCCAGGCTGGGATCCGTCTCTGCCATCTCGAAGAGGGTTTTGCCCTTGACCCGCGAAATGCGAATGTCCTCGACCAGTGGCAGCACCTCGAGCACAGGCATGGGCACTGCCGAGACGTATTGGTCGATGAGATCCCGCTTGCTGGTGCGGTTGCCGATTAGGCCGGCCAGGCGCAGCTTGCGGGTTTTGGCTTTTTCTCGCACCGAGGCGGCAATGCGATTGGCGGCAAACAGGGCGTCAAAGCCGTTGTCAGTAACGATCACACAGTAGTCGGCGTAGTTGAGGGGGGCAGCAAAGCCGCCGCACACCACGTCCCCCAGCACGTCGAAGAGGATGACGTCGTACTCGTCAAAGGCGTTCAGCTCCTTCAGGAGTTTGACGGTTTCTCCCACCACATAGCCGCCACAGCCGGCCCCTGCCGGCGGCCCTCCCGCCTCGACGCAATCTACGCCGCCGTAGCCGCGGTAGATCACATCCTCGGGGTAGATGTCTTCGTAGTGGTAGCCCTTGGCTTCCAGGGTATCGATGATCGTGGGGATGAGAAAACCAGTCAGGGTGAAGGTGCTGTCGTGCTTGGGGTCACAGCCAATTTGCAACACCTTCTTGCCCCGCCGGGCCAAGGCCACCGAGAGGTTGCAACTGGTGGTGGACTTGCCGATCCCACCCTTCCCGTAAACTGCCAACTTCACAGCACGTTCCTCCACAAGCCTGACAAGGGCCATTATCGGCAGCTAACCCACTCCCTGAGAAGTGTTGAGAAGAATTAAGGCAAGCCTAAAACAAGTTAAAGCAATTTCTTAAATCGCCAGACGGACAAATCCTCGCCCAAAAGATTCTTCGAGCCGATTTTTGGCTTTTTTCCAGCTTTTGTTTTTTGTTTTTTCGTAAAAGCAGATCAAAAACAAATCATTCATCTCTCCGTGGCTTTGACAAGCGCTGCTCCCGTCAACTCGCTGGAGACTGCCGGCGGGATCCCTTTTCCCGCTTTGAGGGAGAGTCTCAAGAATGGTCTCAATGGCCAGAGGAGACGCGGAATCCCCAACTTCAAAAGGGATCTCAGGGATCGAAGGCAAAGGCAATCTGCACGGCCCCTGTAGAATCCACCTCAACCCTGCGCAGGAATTCCCGCAGGTAGGCGCGGCGCTCGCTCTCGCTGAGGTCTTGCCAGAAGGGCAGGATGGAGAGAGTTTGGGCGATCTGGAGGAAGTTGGCAGGAGGGAGCTGTTCCAGCTTTTGGGCCAAACGGGCCGTTTCCGCCCGCAGTTGGTAGCAGCGCTGGGCCAGGGAGGGCTCATCCATCAGTCCAGATTGCTGCAGCTCCTCCAGTTGCCGCAGCCGCTCGCTGTTGGCCTGGATCTGGGCTTGGAGCTGTTGGCGGGTTTGGTCCAGGGCCTGCCGATCCAGGTTTTGGGCACGGTGGGGGAGCTGCTCGCAGACCTGGCGGATCACCTCCTGCAGGACTTGGGCGTAGTGGAGGCTGTAGCGACAGGTTTGGCAACGCAGGTAGAGGTAGGAGGAGCCGTTCCTCTTGGCCTTGCCGGGGGTGGTTTGCACGATGCGCAGAAGGCTGCCACAGGTACGGCAATGGACTAGGCCGGCCAGGGCGCGGGGGGCGCTGGCGCTGCGGCGTGGGATCCTTTGGTTGCGTTTGAGCCAGCGATCGATCTGGGCCGCTTCCGTGCGGCTGAGGAGGGCGGGGTGGGTATCGCGCAGAACGGTGCCGTCGGCATAGGCCAGATCCCCGCGATAGACCGGGTTGAGCAGCCAGTTGCGCCCCGTGGCCACCGAAATGCGCTTGTGGTGTTTTTCTTCCAAAAAGCGCACCGCTTGGCGCAGGGATCCGTAGAGAAGAAAGTGCTGGAAAAAATCCTGAACAACAGGGGCCTGGCGGCGCTCCAGCACATAGCGCTCCCCCTCGCGGCGATAGCCAAAGGGAGCCGGGCCGGGGGGAGGTTTGCCCGCCAGACGGTTGCGGGCTTGGCTGTGGCAGAGGCGGCGGCTTTGCAATTGATGGGGGATCTCGGCCAGCAGCGGGATCCAGTCGGCAGCCTCGCTGGGGGTGTGCAAGCCGGATTGGGTCGCCAGGCTCAGTTGGATCCCCGCCTGTTGGATCTGCAACAGCCGTTGGTGGACTTCCTCCGCCCGCTCCCCCAGATCCGCCAGGCGCAGCAGCAGCACCCGCTGCACCGATCCAGCAGCGATGTCCTGCAACAGCTCCTCCAGATAAGTTCGGGATCCCCAATCGTGCAGGATGGGATCGGCTCCTTGTGCCTTCAGCCAGGCCAACTCCTGCTCCGGCAAGGGGGCGTGGGCAGGTGTGTAGAGGTAGCCGTAAACGCTCATGGACAAGCAACCAAGCTGTGGTCACCGCTGCCGCGCCCGAGCGGAATCGAGCACCTGGCGAATGCTGCCCTGGGCCTGCTGCAATTGCCGACGGGCCTCCTGAACAGAGCACCCCATCAAGGTCACAAGGATCGCCGTTTTGACTTCTCCATCACAAGTCTGCAGCACTTGGGCAGCCGTGGTGGGATCCAGATCGCAAGCCAGGGCTACAATTCGCTCCGCCCGCTGTTTGAGCTTGGCGTTGCCGGCCTGCAGATCTACCATTAGGTTGCCATAGGTCTTGCCCAGGCGGATCATCACTCCGGTGGAGAGGGTGTTCAACACCAGCTTTTGGGCTGTGCCGGCTTTCATGCGGGTGGATCCGAGGATCACCTCCGGCCCCACCAAAGGGGCGATGGCAATCTCCACCTGCTCGGTCAGGGGGGAAGGACGGTTGCAGGCCAGGCCAATCGTGAGCGCCCCAATGCTTCTGGCGGCTTGGATCCCACCCAGCACATAGGGGGTACGACCGCTGGCGGCAATTCCCACAACACTATCTTGAGCTTGGAGATGGAGACTCTCCAGAGCGCGGGCAGCGGCTTCGGCGTCGTCCTCTGCGCCCTCTACCGCCTGGGTCAGAGCCCTTTCCCCCCCGGCGATCAAAGCCACCACCTGTGTGGGGGCAGTGCCGAAGGTGGGCGGGCATTCAGCCGCATCCAATACTCCCAGGCGCCCCGAAGTTCCCGCCCCAATATAGATCAGCCGCCCGCCACGCCCCATCCGCTCGGCAATGGCATCGATGGCTTGGGCGATCGGCTCTGCTTGGTCAGCCACCGCTGCCGGCACCCGCCGATCTTCGGCGTTGATCCGTCTCACCAGTTCCAAGGTGCTGAGGCGGTCAATCTCGGCTGTGGCCAGGTTGGGGCTTTCGGTCAGGGATCCCGGATCCCAGGAGAAATAGGAGGAGGGCATAGCAGCGGCTGTTCAGGTGAGAGGGATCTGTCTTCGCCGGTTCTGGGTTTTGTCCTCTTGGATTCTATCGGTGGCGAGGCGCGGGGTTGAGCCTCTTTCCCTCAGCTCAATGCTAGAGTGAACCCAGCCGAGAAACTGCACGTTCCCGGATCCCTATGCCAAAAGTGCCTGTGCTGAAGCCGGATCAGGCTTACACCTTCAGCAGCTATTTTGATCTTCCCTTTGAACCGGAAGATGTGTTGGCCGAGTTTGGCTATACCTTTACACGACGAAAGATTACCTGGCCAACTCTGGAACGACTGCCCAATGGCGCAGACTTGAGACTCAGCCTAGAGCAGCTTTTACCCTACATTAGCTTAAAAAGTGAAGCAGCTCGTCGAGAAATCCTGATTGCCCCACTTTTACTGAAGGTAGTACAGTATACCCAAGCGCAAATGCGGATCGAATATGCAATTCAAGTCAGCGAGAAGCTTAAAGGTACCCTGGACTACTATCTCTATACAGACCGCTCTTTGCTGGTTGTCGAGGCCAAAAAAGCCGACCTTACTCAAGGCTTAACCCAATTATCTGTAGAGATGATTGCCCTGGATCAGTGGCTCGGCGACGGCCAAGCTGTCCTTACGGGAGCCATCACCTCTGGGGAGCTGTGGCAATTCGCCCTGCTGGATAGACCAAACAAAGGTATCTACCTGGATCCCTATACTTACCCCTATCCCGACGAAGTAGACCGGATCTTATCGATCTGTATAGCTGCGCTGAAATCTGCGGATTTGGAGCGCAGTATTCCCTAGATTTAGATTCGACTTGGAACTTTCGGCTCAGGATCATCAGAAAATTAAACTTATGTCAGCGTTTCAACTGGTTTCTCCTTATCAACCCATGGGGGATCAACCCAAGGCGATTGCCGGCTTGGTGAAGTCAATTTCAGAGGGCCATCGCTTTCAAACCCTGCTGGGGGCCACCGGAACCGGTAAAACGTTTACCGTTGCCCACACCATCCAGCAGGTCGGCAGGCCCACCTTGGTGATGGCCCATAACAAAACGCTGGCGGCGCAACTGTGCAACGAGCTCAGGGAGCTTTTTCCTTACAACGCCGTCGAATATTTTATTAGCTATTATGACTATTATCAACCGGAAGCCTATGTGCCCAGCACCGATACTTACATCGCCAAATCTTCTTCCATCAACGATGAGATCGACATGTTGCGGCACTCCGCCACCCGCTCTTTATTTGAACGGCGAGATGTTATTGTCGTCGCTTCTGTAAGCTGCATCTACGGCTTGGGCATGCCGGAGGAATACCTGAAGGCCTCCATCCCTCTCAAAGTCGGCCAGGAGATCAACCAACGGGAGATCTTGCGGGAGCTGGCCGGCATCCAGTACGAGCGCAACGATTTGGAGCTGGCACGGGGACGATTTCGCGTCAAAGGCGATGTGCTGGAAATTGTGCCGGCGTATGAAGATCGGGTGATCCGCATTGAATTTTTTGGCGATGAGATCGAGGCCATTCGCCTGATTGATCCGGTTACAGGTGAGATTTTGACCAGCCTCAGCGCCCTCAGAGTTTACCCGGCTCGCCACTTTGTGACACCAGAAGAACAATTGGAGCGGGCAATCCTCGACATTGAGCAGGAGCTGGAGAAGCAACTGGCCCTTTTCCGCAAAGAGGGCAAGCTATTGGAAGCCCAACGGCTAGAACAGCGCACCCGCTACGACCTGGAGATGCTGCGGGAGGTGGGCTATTGCAACGGCATCGAAAACTACTCCCGGCACTTGACGGGGCGCAAAGAAGGGGAGCCGCCTGCCTGTTTGGTGGATTATTTCAAGGCCAACGATTGGCTCCTGGTGGTGGACGAATCCCACGTTACCGTGCCCCAAATTCGCGGCATGTACAACGGCGACCGTGCCCGCAAACAGGTGCTGGTGGATCACGGCTTTCGCCTGCCCAGTGCCCTCGACAATCGCCCCCTCAAAGCCGAGGAGTTTTGGGCCAAAGTCCACCAGTGCATCTTCGTTTCCGCCACGCCCGGCAACTGGGAACTGGAGCAGAGCGGAGCCCAATTTCAAACCCTGGTGGAAGATGGCAAGGCCATAAAGTTTTATCTGCCGGGCAGCGGTCGGGTTGTGGAGCAAGTCATCCGGCCCACGGGGGTGGTGGATCCTGAAGTGCATGTGCGCCCCACGGCTGGGCAAGTGGACGATTTGCTGGCAGAAATTTATCTGCGATTGGAGCGCTCCCAGCGGGGGCCTGCCGAACGGGTGATCGTGACCACTCTCACCAAACGCATGGCCGAAGATCTCACCGAATACCTTCAGGAACGCGGGATCCGGGTTCGCTATTTGCATTCCGAGATTAGCTCAATTGAGCGAATTGAAATTTTGCAAGATTTTCGCGAAGGAGCCTTTGACGTACTGGTGGGGGTTAATCTGTTGCGGGAAGGGTTAGACTTGCCGGAAGTCTCCTTGGTGGCCATTTTGGATGCGGATAAAGAGGGATTTTTGCGGGCGGAGCGATCCCTGATTCAGATGATCGGGCGAGCAGCGCGCAATGTCCGTGGCACGGTGGTGATGTACGCCGATACCCTGACCGGCAGCATGGCCCGGGCCATCGCCGAAACCCAGCGCCGCCGCGAAATTCAACTGCAATACAACCGCCAACACAACATCACCCCTAAGCCCATTGTCAAGAAAAACAGCAACGCCATCTTGTCTTTTTTGGCCATCTCCCGCAAACTCAGCGACCAAGATCTGGAAAAGGCCTTTCAAGCTACAGACGAGATCCCTCTGTCGGAGATCCCGGAGCTGATCGGCCAACTGGAACTCAAGATGAAAGCAGCCGCCAAAAACCTGGAATTTGAAGAAGCTGCGCAACTGCGAGACCAAATTAAAAAGCTGCGCCAACGCCTTTTGGGCCACCATCAGAGCACTTAAAGTCCTCACTTGGGTTGGCCAAAATCGGGATTTGCTTGTGCCACCATAGGCTTACAGCAGCATCCTAGGGATCCCCGAGACAATGGGCGTTCGTGTCCAACGAGCCATTCGAGACTCTGTCCTGCTGAAGGGAGCGGCCCTGGCGATGGGGCTGATAGCTGGGATCGGCCTCTGGCTCCTGCCTGCTCCGGTCTCCAAGGCTGCTGGGATCCCGGTGGCTCAGGCCCTTGAATTTCGGGATCCCGGCTTTTTCCAAACCGGCCCCACCCCTGCCGAAGTGCCAACTCCTGAGGGATCCCCCTCCCCGACCCCTAGCCCAACTGGGATCCCCTTTACCGGCCAAGAGGGCACAGAAGTCTTGGTGGGGAACATCCCGGTGTTTCGCCTGCAGACGGCAGAGTACCCCAGCGATGTGCGGGCCGACAACGTGCGGGCGATCATTGAGCGCTTTCTGGCGGAGGGCCAGTTGCCGCAGCCGGAGGTGCGGGTGGACCAGGATGCCAACGGGCAATACATCTTACGTCTGGGAGAAAGGGGCCGCTTTGAGGCCACCCAGCGGTATCTGTTTACCGTCACCTATGCCGATGCCGCCGCCGAGCGCAGGGTGCCGCTGGGCCAGGTGGGCCTCAACGACGTGCGCCTGGTGGCCAACACTTGGGCGCGACGGCTGGAACAAGCCATTGCCGAGTACCGGCAGGATCGGCTGGATCTGCAGCGGGCGCAGGATCCGCGCGTGCTGGCTCTCACCATCCTGGCCGGTCTGGCCACATTGGCGCTGGGGTTCTTTCTCTGGCGGCTGTTCGACCGCAGCCTAGTTCGCCTGCAGAGGTGGCTGGAGCTCCAGGCCGGCCCGGCCTGGGGAACCTGGATCGACATTGGGGGAGTGCTCCTGCGAGGCGTGGGGGCAATTCTCATTGCCGGCATCTCCCTGGATCGCGGCATCAGCTTCATACCCGCCCTGCGACCGTTTCAGCGCGCTTTTTACCTGGGCTTGGGGCGGGTGGTGGCCACGGCGTTGGGCGTCCTCACCCAACCGCTGCCCAATTCCAGCGTCTCCATTGCCAGCTTACTGGTCTTCTTTGTGCTGGCCGTTTTGGTCTTCACCGTTGCCCACTACGTCAGCGTTGGCTTTAAGCAGCGGTTTCTGAGCCGGCTGGGACTGGATCTGGGCACCCAGGAGTCTACAACGGCCATCTTCAAGTACATCCTCACGCTGTTCGGGATCCTCTTGGTCTTGCCCTTCAGCGGCCTGAATCTGGGATCCCTGGCGGTGATTGCCGGGGCGGTGGGTTTGGGGATCGGCTTTGGCCTGCAAAACCTCTCCAACAACTACATCAGCTACATCGCTATTTTGCTGGAGCGCCCCATCCAAATCGGGGATCTGGTGGAAGTGGACAACCTGCTCGGCACCGTGGAGCGCATCGGCCCGCGGGCCACTGTCCTGCGCACTTTGGATCGCATCTTTGTGATTGTGCCCAACTCCCGCTTCACCGAGTCAAAGGTGGTGAACTGGAGCTACCGGGATCCCCGCTGTCGCATTCACATTCCCGTCGGCGTGGCCTATGGCTCCGATACGGCCCTGGTTACCGAAGCTCTGCTCAGCGCTGCCAAAGAAAATGCTCGGGTGTTGAGCAGCCCCGCCCCCCAAGTCTGGCTCAAGTCTTTTGGCCCCTCTTCCCTCAACTTTGAGCTGCTGGTGTGGATCAACCGTCCCCAGGATCAATTTGTCTTGATCAGCGAGCTGAACTTCGCCATCGAGGCCGAGTTTCGGCGGCGTGGGATCCGCATTCCTTTCCCGCAGCAGGATATTCACATTCGCAGCCTGGAGGGACTTGTCAGCCTCAATGGCGGCTCCCGTTCCCTGCCCGATGCCGCTTCCATCCAGTCCGCCCTCAGCGAAGCGGCAAAATCGCTGGAAGACCAAAACGGCGTTTCCTGAGCTATCCCTATCGACACCATGCTGCGACGGTTAGATGAGGCACTGGGTAGCTTTGGCAGCCATCCGTGTTGGGCTGAACTGAAGCAAATGCAGCTCCTAAGGCAGCTTTGGCCGGAAGTGGTGGGAGAGGCGGTAGCAGCGCAAACCCATCCCCTCAACGTGCGCCGCCAGGTGCTGCAGGTAGCCACCTCTACCCCGTCCTGGGCGCAAAACTTAACCTTACAACGCCAACTCATTCTCAGAAAACTCAACAGCCGCCTGCATCCCCCCCTCAGCGACATTCGCTTTAGCCCCGGCGCTTGGCACGAGGGATCCAACCCGGTCGCTCCCCACCCTGATGCGGAGTTGACCAGCAAGTTTTATGGCCCCCCCCGCCTCGCTGCCCAAGATGGACAACGCCCTCGATCTTGCCGCAACGCTCCCCCCAAACAGCCCATCTCGGATCCGAAAGTGGCTTTCGAGCGCTGGGCGAGAGTGGTCAAACAACGGCAGACCCAGCAAAACCTACTCCCTTGCCCCACCTGTGGCTGCCCTACCCCTGCCGCCGAACTGGAGCGTTGGTTTGTCTGCGGGTTTTGCCATCGCCAGTCCTTGCGCCTGCGCAGCTAACTCAGAGAACTCAAATTAGGGCTGTTTCCAACGGCAACGAAACGACTCGTTAGGCCGATCCCCAGCTCCCCTCTCCCTCTGGGAGAGGGGCTGGGGGTGAGGGCAACTCCCTCTGGGAGAGGGGCCGGGGGTGGTCGCGTGAGCGGCGCGGAGCGCTTGGGCACCTCTGGGAGAGGGGCTGGGGGTGAGGGCAGCGGCCCAGATTCTCCAACTAAGGCAACTGCGAACCCTCAATCGTTCATGGCATGGTAGGTGGCCACCGCCGACGGCGATACGCGGTTCAAGTAACGGAAGATCCAGTACTTAAAGAGCGTATCCAGAAAAACGGGAAAAGTGGCAATAAAGCCGTAGATGAAATTGCGGTTTTCGGGCAGGCCCAGGTGGGCAGCTAAGCTACCCAGAAGCACCTCCCAACCGTGGGGTGAGTGATAACCCACAAAGACATCGGTAAAAAGAATAATAATGAAAGCCTTAGCACTGTCACTGAGGCCATAGATCAGGCGATCCAAAAAAGACTTAAGAACCTCAATTTCTTCGCGCCCGATAAAGATCAGCCAACCAAATACCGCCAGCGATAGCAAGTCGGCAAAGACGTTCTTCAGGCCTTCCAAATTCTTGCGACCGTATTTTTGCAGCAACTCCTCGGCCTTCCTGGACAGTTGGTCTTCTGATTCTAGGTTGGGCTCTGAAGATTGGTGGTGTAAAGCCTGCTCAAACTCTATTTTTTCCTTGAAAAACTCAAACTCGGAGAGAGCTTTCTCTTGAAATTCGTAGCTTAGGGCTACGAGGGTGGGTTCCTGCGGCTGCAGGCGATCCACCAACGGTCCGAACAGGAATTGTTTCGAGAAAATCTGGACAAGCAGCGGCAAAATGGCCAACAACAACAAAAACCGAACTGAGACCAGCGTGCGCGTGCGAGACTCACGGTACTCCTCGATCAGCTCCTCTTCTGCTTGCGAACTCAGCTCACGGCGGATCTGGTTGGCCGTGCGCAGAATAGAGCGGGGCAAGATGGCGGCTTTAGAGGCAGCCGGAGCAGCGCTGCTGTCGGCGTTGGTCTTAACAGGACTCGGCTTGGCAGGCTCTTCAGAAGCAGGGGGACGGGTTGAGATCAGTGGTTCAGGCTGGTGGGGAAGCTTGGGTGGGGCGGCAGGGCGCTTGTATCGCGAGGTCACCTGATCGATAAACTCCAGCTTTTCCAAAATCGAGGGATCCGGACTTTGCCGGCCATTTGCAGCATCTTGGTCCTTGTTCTCGGAAGAGCCGACCTCGGCAGCGGGATCTTTTTGAGCGCTTGGATCTTTGCCGGGATCTTTATCGGCAGAGAAGCGAGGGCCACTGCCATTTTGCGCGGGATCCGGCAGGCGAGAAAAGACGCTGCTGGCCCTGAACTCCGCTAAACTAAGATCGATCTGGCGCAATTCCTGGCGCAATTGGATCTGAAAGTAGCGGCTGGTGTTTTGGCCGTGGGTTCCGTTGTTGCCGATGGGCTCTCCCTGAAAGTAGCGGTCTTCGATGGCTTTAATGCGCAGGGCAGCATCATAAGCTCGATCAAGGGAACGTAGGGGAGTATTCGAGATCCAGTGCCCAATTCTGCTCAATATGGATTCCCCCATTGCTTCTTTCCTGCGGTGCTTCTTTGTGGGGCCGATCCACCCAGTTCATTGATAGCCAACTATTGTAACAATCTCCAGGGGGGCGGGGTGACCCACCTTCTGGAAACTTGAGGGCCATTGGCGTTGCCTCAGGATCCCTTGAAGCGCTTGAGGGCAAAAGCGCAGATCTGCAGCAGCCGCAGCCCATCCCGCACGTGTTGGATGTTGGAGCGGCCATAGGTTCTGGGAAAATAGCGCACGGGGATGTCCAGGATCTTGAGGGTGCGCTTGGCCGCCCCCAGCAACAGGTCGAAATCCCCAAACGGGTCAAAATCCCCCCACTCTTGCCGCAGCTTGACAATCTGCCAATAGTCCTCTCGCCACAGGGCCTTGGTGCCGCAGAGGGAATCTTTGATGCGGATGCCGAGAATGTGGGAGAGGAGAGCGGCAAAAAAACGATTGGCCCACTGGTTAAGGCGCGGCATTGCTTCTGGTTTCAGGGGATAGACCAGGCGGCAGCCGTTGGCAAAGTCGCACCGCCCAGAGGCCACCGCCCGGAAAAACTTGGGGAGGTCTTCCGCCTGGACGGTCAAGTCGGCGTCGAGAATGATCAGTACATCGCCACTGGCTGCGGCAAACCCCTTGCGCACTGCATCTCCCTTGCCCTTGCCCTCTTGCTGGAGAGCTTGGATAGTGCGGATCCCCTGGTATTCGGCCTGAACCCGCTGGATCTCGGCCCAAGTGTCGTCGCTGGAATGCCCCTCCACAAAAATGATCTCAGTTCGGGATCCCATCTCGGGCAACTGCTCCACACAGCGGCGGATGTTGCCCGCCTCGTTGCGGGCCGGGATCACCACCGTGCAAGAAGGTTGCTCCTCAGGGGGGGGATCCCAGGCGGGATCGGGCTGGAGGCGGGCAATCGTATATTCGGTCAGGCAGAGGGCGTTGATCCCAGGCAAGGGGGCAATGAAGTGGTTGATCAACGTCGAGAGCAATGGGATCCGCCGCGGCAGCAACAGCCGCTTGCCCTGCTGAATGACCTCGTACCCCGCCAGGTGCAGCAGATTGGCCACATCACCAGCCGAGAGCCAGTTGGCTGCCGGCAGAGGCATGCGCTGCTTGAGGACAGTCGCCAGGCCCAGCAGCGGCTCCCAGAGGGGGTTGTGGTGGGAGAGGATCAGCCGGGTACGCGGCGTACAAAAACGGCGCAACTGCTGGAGAACCTGCTGAATATCGGCCAGGTAGCCCAGGGTATTGACGAGCAAAATAACATCAAAAGGCCCCGCCAAGACCGGATCCCTTTCGTCTAGCCGGTGGGCATCCTGCACCCGGAAGTGGAGATGGGGAAACTGAAACTGAGCTTGGGCAACGATCTCCGCGTCCCAGTCGATCCCCACGCCAAAACCGGGCTGCAAAGCATTGAGCAGGGATCCGGTGCCGGAGCCGATTTCGAGAATGCGCAGTCCTGGAGGAACGAAGAAGCGGTGCAGCCGCTCTAGATCCTCGTGGTAGTAGCGGTTTTTTTGCCGCCAGTAGTGCAGAGGGTGGGTCAACGCTCCCAGGATGTCGCCAGATCAGCTTTTGATCATAAGGGGTTGTGAGCGATCCGCAGACAAGCCCTGGCGAGGGGGAGACTCAGCGACGACGCACCCTATCTCTTTGGCTGACGAAGACGATGGCGCCGAAGAGAAGCCCTAGCACCACTGCGCCGTACACCAAGCTCCAGAGAAAGTTAGCAAGTGAGGGAGTCATAAAAAGAGTTTCCTCCTCCTGCGACTATC
>NZ_JANSJB010000018.1:23207-24447 GCF_047462355.1 Synechococcus sp. H55.9
TGCCGCATCACCTCAAAGCTTTTCTGCGAGGACTTGTTATAACCACGACTTTCCATGACGATTCTCGGAAGGGAACTGACCGGCTGTTGCTAACAATGAGGCTCACAGCTTCTTCCGGCGACACTTTCTGAAGTCAATACAGATGTGCGCATACCGGGATCTGATCCTGCAGACCGCCCACAAAGTCGGACAAAGCTGTATCTCGCTCTTCGTTGTACTGCAAACTCTCAGATAAGCCAAAGAATAATAGCCTTGCTGTTACACAAGGCAACATTTAGACTGGGCAAGAGCCCCCCTTGAAGTACTCTCCAGGATAACACTTGCCGGGATCCTTGCCCCTCAGGGCACCACCAGCACCGGGCAAGGGGCGAGGTCGATCACCCGGTGGCTGACGGAGTTGTTCCGCCCCTCCGCAGACAAGCTGAGGCCACGGGATCCCATCACGATCAGGCTGATCTCCAGCTCGTCTGCCACATCGCAGATCACAAAGGGCACTTTTCCCTCGCGATACTCGCTCTTGACGCTGCTGATGCCAATTTGCTGTAGGCCCAGCTCCGTCTGTTTGAGCAGGTTCTGGATGTTCTGCCGGGCTTGTTCTGCCCGCTCCGCGTCCAGCTCCGCAGCATCCAGAACCGAGAGCAGGTACACCTGACTTTTGTAGCGCTGCGCTATGTCTGCCACTAAGGGCAAGGCGTGGCTGGTCTCACGCGAGTTGTCGATGGGAAAGAGCAGTTTGTCGAACATAGTCGCGGATCCCACAGTCAAGCCCATTCCCTATCCAAGTCGGGGGGCCGGCCTCATTCTATCAATTTTACCGGCAGCTCAATGGCCTCCTTCCACCCCTGCCCGTTTTTCTGTTGTGAGGGGCTCGACCTGGGCGGCAAACGGAGCTCCTCCAGTGTTTGAATGAGCGGCCATGTCCATCATCCCGCGAAGATCCAGCCGCCTTAGGCCATGCTGGGCTGAAGTTTGCGCAGTTCCTGCCAAAAATCCATGATTTTCAGATTGACCAAACTTGGAAAAGAATAGTGAAAAAAGTGTCGCCCTCCAGGGCAAAGCCACATTTGATCCCCCGGCTTTAAGTGGTTTTTCCACTTCTCGAGCGCAGCAGGATCCACAATGGGGTCATCCTTGCTGGCGCAAACCAACATCGGCACCGAAACTTTCCGAGCTGGAATCGCTATCACCTGAAATAGGGAGTGAGGTATGGGGGAAGTATCTAAGTCTTTAGCCAGAGCAT
>NZ_JANSJB010000018.1:24547-32136 GCF_047462355.1 Synechococcus sp. H55.9
CGCGCTCGCCACTGTTCTGAAGTGGGCAGAAGGCTCTGGGCTATACGCACCAGGAGCTGTTCTCGGCTACAGAAAAACATTTTTCGTTGCAGGTAGAAATGGGCGTGCCAGGTAGCGGCAGGCTGATCGGACACTGCCAGCAGGGTCAGAGACCGTACCCGTTGGGGATAGTGGCACGCGAAAAGATAGGCGACCACCCCGCTCAAGCCATGGCCGATGAGGTGCACCGGTCGATCCCAAGCCTTCAGGTATTCGTATAGTAGCGTCACGACTGTCTCTAAACTACAGGGCTCATCCTGGGTTTGGTGATACTCCCAGTAGGCCACACGGAAACATTTTCCCAGGGATCCCAGCAAAGGCCGGTCGAAAAGCTTGAGACTGGGAGAAACACCCAAATAAAGTGCCTCAAAAGAGAGCGCGGAAGCGGAACCTAAACTCATTTTGGCCGTCCCATTTCGACTGTCGAAAGATTGAAGCCGGTGGCTGACAAAAGCTTCACAAACAAGAGTTCTAGAAATCGGCAGAACTATCCAAACCGGGCAGATCGGGACAGAGAGGAGGGGATGAGGATCTCCCCTCCCCTGCTTTGAGAAGCCTCAACCCTGCTTTACAGCCCCGGCAAAATCTGGGCTACCACATCGCCGCTGCTCAAGAGCATGTAGGCAAACAGGGCACCGCCAACACCGCCCACCAGAAACCCTCCGGCCAACTGGCTCCAACCGGCGCGGGTGCGCAAGTTTTCGGGCAAGTCCTCCGAGCTTGCCGGCAGGCGCACCGGCTGAGGGGATCCCTGCGATTCCG
Organism: Synechococcus sp. H55.9; assembly: GCF_047462355.1. NCBI lineage: Bacteria > Bacillati > Cyanobacteriota > Cyanophyceae > Synechococcales > Synechococcaceae > Synechococcus > Synechococcus sp. H55.9. Next base: position 25,349 of record NZ_JANSJB010000018.1, read on the forward strand.
CCATCAGTTGCACCCCTGGCGTCGGATAGGCCACCTCGCCGTAGGGGGTATTGACCACCGCTACCAGCCGCGAGCGCGGAAAGGACACCCGTCCGTAAACGGAGAGACAAACCGTCAGGATCAGCACCAGGCCGATGGTCGCCAGCGTCCCTGCTGTCAGGGCCTGCTCCGAATCCCGCAGCGGACTTAGCTTGTAAAACGGCCCCACCAGAAAGTACCCATGGGCCATGCCAATCTCCAAGCCACGCAGAAAGGGCGACAAGCCCTCCCGGTAGATGGGCAGGTTTTGCAGCAGCAGCAGGGTGAGATCCCCCTGGTTTACCGGCGTCTCCAAGTTGCCCACCTGCGGATCTGTGGCTCGCACCCAGCCCCCGCGCTGGAAGTCAAAGCCGTTGGCTGCCGCCCGCGCCCGGATGGCATGCCAGATGTGCCCTGCCAAAAACAGGATCCCCAAGACAAAGTGGGCTGTGGCCAACCAGGTGCGGCTGCTCACCACACCCATCTCGTCGGCAGCCAGCCCCAGCGGCCCGTAGAAAGCCACCGGATAGGCAATCTCGTTGACGCTGACAAAATAGGCCGCCAAGATGCCCATGTAGGCCAGGGCCCCCAGGCTGTAGGAGAGGTAGGCTTCGCCCGAGTAGATCAGGATCTGCTTGGCCCAGGCAAAGGGCCGTGTGGCTATGTGCCACCATCCCCCCAAGACGCAAAGCAGGCCAACGTAGATGTGCCCTCCCACCAGATCTTCTAGGTTATCCACAGCAGCCATGCCCTGCTGGCCCATCAGCGGCGTCAGGTAGGCGAAGATCCGCAGCGGATTGAGGGTGGGATCCGTTACCACCCGTACGCGGCCCAGGTGAGCATCGTACAGCCCTCCCCAGAAGAGCGCTTTGGCCACCAGCAACCAAGCCCCCAGCCCCAACAGCAGCAGGTGGATCCCCAGGATGGTGGTCATCTTGTCGTCGTCTTCCCAGTCGTAGCCGAAAAACTGGGCCAAGGTTTCTCCTTTGGGCAGCACCTCCGGCCCCAAAAGGGCATGGAAGATCCCTCCTGCCCCCAGCACCGCCGAGGCAATCAGGTGCAGAACGCCCACCACAAAAAAGGGATAGGGATCCGTGACCACCCCCTCTGCGTTGACGCCGATACCCAACGTGGCCAAATGGGGCAGCAAGATCAGCCCTTGGCTGCCCATGGGCTGAGCCGGATCCCAGTGGGCCACCTCAAACAGGGTCATGCCGCCGGCCCACAGCATGATCAACCCCGCATGGGCCACGTGGGCCCCCAGCAGCTTTCCGGACAGATTCACCAAGCGAGCATTGCCTGCCAACCAACTGACCTGAGGGGATCCCTCGGCAGAGGTAGGTGATGAAGATAGAACTGCGCCAGTCATGACAAACTCCCACAGTATCCACAACAAGTTAAGAAGCCGGGTTTGAGATTACAGATTGAAGAGTGTTTTGAGTTTGGCCGTCCACTCTTTAATTCGTTTTTCCGTCAGCTCCGGCTGATTGTCTTCATCCAGGGCAAGGCCGACAAACTCGCCGTTAACCACTCCCTTGGACTCATTGAACTCGTAGCCCTCTGTGGGCCAGGAGCCGACATTTTTGCCGCCACGCTCGGCGATTTTTTGGGCCAGGATCCCCATGGCATCTTGAAAGTTGTCGGGATAGCCTAACTGATCCCCAACTCCAAAGTAGGCCACCGTCTTACCGGAAAAATCGATTTCATCCAAATTGGGAAAAAACCCATCCCAATCGGCCTGCAGCTCCCCAATGTTCCAGGTTGGACAGCCGATAATTAAGTAGTCGTACTTCTCAAAGTCCTCAATACTGGCTTCGGCAATGTCGATCAAATCCACATTGTCTTCGCCCAGCTCTTTTTGAATCATCTCAGCAGCTCTTTCGGTATTTCCGGTTTGAGTGCCGAAAAATAGACCTATTTTTGCCATTGCTCCTACCTCGAAACTGCAAGTGCAAAGCCCAAAATTAGATGGCCAGATTGTCGTTAGACCTGCTGCGCAGCAAGCTCTACTCTGCCAGTACGGAAATTGAATCCTCGTGCTTTTAGGGCATGGAAAAGGTGACCCTGAAGGAAGAAAAAGGCCAGCCAAAAGTGGGCATTGGCCAGCCAAACCCTAGATGTGAGAGCCCCCCCTTGCTCAAAAAAGGGATAGCGATCCAAGCCCACCCGCAGCAGCGGCCCATAGAAAACTTCGGGATAGACGACGGGATTGACGGCAACCCAATAGGCGGCAATAAACCCCATCAAGGCCAAAGCTCCCAAGCTGTAGGAAAGATAAGCTTCCCCAGACCAGACAAAAATCCGTTCTGCCCAGGCAAAAGGCTTGGTCACGATATGCCAAATCCCACCTGCCACCAGGAGCAGGCCCAGCCAGAGGTGGCCGCCCACCACGTCTTCCAAAGTGTCCACCCCGGCTATCCAATGGCGACCTTCCGTGCCCAGCAGGTGGCCAAAGGGGTTCCAGTTGGGAGCCACTAGGCGCACTTCTCCCGCCACCGGGTCGAACAACCCGCCAAACACCATTGCCTTGAGCACCAAAAGCCAGGCTCCCAGGCCCAGCAGCACTAGGTGGATCCCTAGGATGGTGGTCATTTTGTCTTTGTCTTGCCAGTCGTAGCTAAACAGGGGAAAAGCTTTGGGATCCAGCACCGCCGGCCCGCGCAGGGCATGAAAAATGCCCCCAAACCCCAAAAAGGCAGAGCTGATGAGGTGGATCGCTCCCACCGCAAAGTAGATATCCGTATCCAAAACTTCCCCGCCGGATCCCACCCCCAGCCCCAAGCTGGCCAGGTGGGGCAAGAGAATGAGCCCCTGCTCATACATCGGTCGGCTGGGGTCAAACTTAGCCAACTCGATCAGGGTCATCGCCCCTGCCCAGAGAACGATCAGCCCGGCATGGGCCACATGCGCCCCCAGCAGCCGGCCAGAAAGAACGGTCAAACGGGCGTTGCCCGCCCACCAGGGGATCTGTTGTTGCGAGCTAGATCCCCCTTCTTGCTTCGGTATCGTCGCTGTCATCTTCGCTCCTCTTGCGTTTCTAAACAAGCTTGCTTGGGAAAAGGCCAGAGACTTTGCCCCAGGCCCGCCTCTGGCCGCACGGACACATCCTTTCGAGACACGCAACCAACTATTGAGAGTAAGTCTCAATAGCAAGCTGTGACTCACTCTAGGCTTCTTGAGAGAAGATATCAATATACCTGGGGTTAAATTTTGTTAAAATCCAGGTTAACTTCGCCTTCCACAGCTTTTGTGCGCGGCAGTTGTCCCTGAAGGGTTGGGCCTAAGCGAGGGATCCCGTGGCAACCGGTGATAAAAATCTCTCTTTTCTTAAGATTGAGTCTCAATAGCTAGGTTACAATCAAGCCAAAGTTGGCCAAGCCGAGGGGTAAGGAGCCCAGAGGAGATGTCGAGATATCTGAAGCTGTGGACGGGGATAGGGCTTTATGTTCTGGTTAGCGGGGCTGCTTGCGGGGAAAGCCAAAAGGATCCACCGGCCCTGAGCCAGGCCTCGCCCCAGCAGGCGGCTCAAATGAACCCAGAGTGTCGGCCCATCCCGGTGGATGGCGGCGGCGAGGGTGGGGAAGGGGGAGAAGAAGGAGCGGGCTCTGGCCGGCCAGCCGTTGTGCTCTCTCCTGAGCAGCGGTTTCAGGATCGGCAGATTTTGATCGACTTTGCCGATCAGGTGGTGATCCCTGCCTATGAGCAGTTGGCCGCCGATACCCAGGCCCTGTCTCAAGCCATCCAGGCCTTCGTGCAAGATCCCAATTCCCAGACTTTGCAAGCGGCTCGCCAGGCTTGGTCTGTTGCCCGTCTAACGTGGGAGGAGAGCGAGGCTTTTGCCTTCGGGCCGGCGGCCTCCTTGGGGCTAGATGCGGATTTGGACGAATGGCCCCTGAACGAGGTGGAGGTGCTGGAAGTTCTCAACAGCGGCGATCCCCTCACTCCAGAGACCGTGGCCGAGTTGGAAAGCGGGCAAAAGGGATTTCATGCCGTGGCCTTCCTGCTCTTTGGCGTGGATAACAATAAGTCCTTGCAAGACTTTACCGAGCGGGATCGGGAGTACTTGGCTGCCCTTGGCCCGGTTTTGGCGGATACGGCGGAAAAGCTACTCAAGAGCTGGACAGAGGGCGTGCAAGGGCTGCCTGCTTTTCGCGAAGAATGGGTGAAAGCCGGGGAGGGCAGCAAGAGCTACCTGACGTTGCAAGCTGCTGCTGAAGAAATAGCCCAAGGTATTCTCAGCATGTTGGACGAGCTGGGCAAGGTCAAAATTGGCGAAGCCTTCGCCCGGCAAAATCCCTTTCTCTTGGAAAGCCGCTTTGCCCACCATTCGCTGCCGGAGTTTCAGGCCAACCTGCGCAGCGTCCAATATGCTTACTTGGGTGGATTTAGGGATAGAAAAGGTCGCGGCCTCAGCCAATTTGTCCGGGACATCAACCCCAATTTGGATAGTCAAATTCAGTCGGAGTTACAAGCAGCAGCGGCGGCTCTCCAGGGGATCCCTGACCCTATCGAAAAAAGCCTTTGCGATGCCAATGCCCGTGGATCTATTACCGCCGCTATGGAAAAAATTGAAGACGCTTTCGATAACTTTGCTCAGGAAGTTGTGCCGCTTCTGCAGCAGTAAGAAAGTCCGAAAAGAGTTGAGCTGCCGCTATTTTGATAGCCTATGCGTCGTCTTCTCCAGATGTTCATGCTGGGATTGGCCTCTCTTTGGGCAGCGAGCTTTCTGGCTTTTTCCGCCGGTCTAGATGGATCCCAGCCATTGCCCCCGCGAGCGGGTGGCGAAACAACCCTTTGGAACCGCACCTCAACAGCCTACGAGCAGCCGGCCCCCAATTTGGATCCCCGCTGGGCCAGGCTGCATGCCCTGGGGGACATTGCCTTTGAGGCCAACTTTGTAGCGGCTCCAGCGCCTGTTAACCCCGGCCTTGGACCTCTGTTCAACAACAACTCCTGCGCCGGTTGTCATGTCAAAAACGGCCGCGGTCTACCCGAGAAAGGACAGCGGGTGGTTAGGGTGAGCCAGGTTGGATCCCTGGATAGAAGTGGGGATCCCCGGCCTTTTGGATGGGAGGCCATGGCTCCTTATGGCAACACTCCCCCTGTGCCCGGCATCGGCACGCAGATTCAAGAAAAGGCCGTTCGAGGCTATCGGCCAGAGGCCAAGGTGGAGTTGCACTGGGTAGAGCAGACCGGACAGTACGCCGACGGAACCGCCTACAGGCTTCGTTCTCCTGTTGTGAAGCTGTTGACTCTGGAGGGATCGCCGATTGAGCCTGTCCTCATCTCCCTGCGGATCCCCCAGCCGGTGTTTGGAGCGGGCCTACTGGAAGCAGTTCCCGAGTCTGCAATCCTAGAAGCAGCCGATCCCGACGACACTGATGGGGATGGCATCTCTGGCCGCCCCAACTCTGTTTGGGATCAAGAGCAGCAGCGTCTGGTGCTGGGACGGTTTGGTTGGAAAGCCAATACCCCCAACCTCAGGCAACAAACTGCGGCCGCCTACGCCAACGACATGGGTGTCACGAATCCTCTTTTTCCGGCCGCCGATGGCAGCCAAGATATCGACGAGGACACTCTCCAAGCGACAACCGTTTACGTGCAAACCCTGGCTGTGCCTGGCCGCGTCCTTTGGCAGGATCCCCAAGTTCAGCGAGGTGAAAAGCTCTTCGTCCAAGCCCAATGCGCCAAGTGTCACCGACCAGAGCTGCACACCGGCATTCATGAGATCGCTGCCCTGGCCAACCAAGTCATCCACCCCTACACCGATTTGCTGTTGCATGACATGGGCGAAGGACTGGCAGATGGCCGCCCTGACTTTGAGGCTACGGGCCGAGAATGGCGCACCCCCCCTTTGTGGGGCATCGGCTTGTCGCAGACAGTTCTGCCCTACTCCGGCTATTTGCACGATGGCCGCGCTCTCAGCCTCGAGGAGGCCATTCTCTGGCATGGGGGAGAAGCTGAACGCTCCCGCGAGATCTTTAAAAATATGGCTGCTGAAGACAGAGAAGCCCTGCTCTATTTTCTTCGATCCCTCTAGAGCTCCGCCCATTTCCGCAGCAGGTTCGCGTAAACTTTGGAGACCAAATCAAAGTGGCGTGTCTTGCCCGATTCCTGAAACATCTGCAGTCGCACAGTCTCTAAATCAAAGAGGATCTCGCGTTCTTGCGGATCCCTAATTAGGCTTTGAACCCAACTGACGACAGCATAGCGGATCCCGCGGGTTACAGGCTCAACTTGGTGCAAGGTCGAAGCAGGATAGAGAATCAAGGCGCCCGCCGGCAGCTTGTAGGCTCGTTCTCCTTCGCTACTCTCAATTTTTAGCGCACCACCCTCATAGTCTTCGGGGGCACTCAGAAATAGGGTAAAGGAAATATCTGTACGCATAAGCTGACGCTGATCAACCATAAGCGCATCGTCGGTATGAGTGCCGTAAGACATGCCCGCTTCGTAGCGGCTAATCAAAATAGAATGAATGAGCTTGGGCCGAGCAGCCATCTGAAACAGCAAATTGCGCTCTAGAGCTGCAAAGACAATCTCCTGAATCTTCTGGTGCTGGAGGAATCCCTTAGGAATCTGCCTATTATTTTTGACAAGCCTGGCATTCCAGCCAGCCGTCAGGGCACCATCTGCAAATTCAGCATCGGATGTAATGGCCAAGGTTTGTTGCAATTCTGCTAAACTGAGAACATCGCCAATACACAAGAGCATTGTCAACCTCTAAAGATCAAAACATGCAACACCTTCTACACTAGCAAAACAAAGCCTAT
>NZ_JANSJB010000019.1:0-7847 GCF_047462355.1 Synechococcus sp. H55.9
AGCTACCTGTGCAGTCTGGAGAGCTCTATGGAAGTCCAAACTTGGCTGAATTGGCTGTTCGGAGGATTGGCCCTGCTGATCTGGGTGGGAGGCATGCTGATGATGTTCACCACGGTGTTCACCACCAAAGGCACCCAAGATCCTCAGTCGGCGTCCAAAAAGGGAGGCGTTTAGCCCAAGCGGGATCCCTGGTAGCCGGCCCCATGCCTTCAGAAGACTGCCAGGCGCGATCGGCTGTCGGTGAGGGAGCTAGTCCAGCTCCCGTTGGCGTAGCCGCTGCAGAGCCGAGCGAGGTTTCTCCTTCTCCGGCAATTGTGTCTCCGTTGCGGTGGGCAGGGTGGCTGTTTCTGTTTTCTGGGGTTCGGGCAAGAGCTGGGCCGCTTCCGACTCAACGGCTGGAGGGCGAGCCGGGGGCTGGCCGGGCAAGGGAACAGACTCCAGGGGGGCCAGTAGAGATTGAAGATGGCGGTGGGTTTCGGGATTGTTGCTGGCGGCCTGGGCCAGGAGGGTGAGCTGCTCTTTGGCTGCGACCAGGTTCCCCAGTTTGAGATCCACCAAAGCCAGTTGATAGCGGGCTTTAAAACTACTGGGATCCACCTCCACCGAGCGTTGAAAAGCGGCGCGCGCTTCCGCCAGCTTGCCCTGACGGGCATAGATCAAGCCGAGGTTAAACGGCACGTCTGGATCCCGTTCGCTGGGGAGCACCAAGGTTTTTTCTTCCAGTTCAATCGCGCTCCGGTAGGCGTTGACGGCCAAGGTATGAAAGCCCATCTGCAGATAGCGGGCTCCGTCTTCCTTCAGTTGGGCGACCGTCGGCTCCCCTGTCAGCAGGGTCATGGGCGGTTGCGCATGGGCAGGCATTGCCATCGCCCAACTCAGCAGGCATCCCACCGCTCTTAGGCTCAGGGGGATAGCCGGATGACCGGGCTGCTGTTTATTCACCACCATGATCTGTTTCCTCCAACCACGTCAACACCACTTCGTTCCACCCCTCTGGGCCAGGGAGCTGAGCCAACTGCCATTGGGGCAGGGCCTCATTCCAGAGGCTATCCGCAATTGGGCTGGGAAGCACCACTTTTCGTTCTGCCCATCGCAAAAAGGCCACATCGGGCGGGGAACAGCCAATGCCCAAAGCCTGAACAGGGCCCAAATGCCGTTGGTAGCAATCCAGCAGCCGCCGTACCGCCTCTTCCCCCGGCGAGAAATGGGGCTCTGTAACCGGCTGCACCCATCCGGTCAGATACCATTGCGGTAGGCTGGAGAAATGAAGCTGACGTACCCGCAGCAGATGTTGGGTGAGGTTAGCTTCTTGCTGGGCAAAGGCTTCTCGCAGGGTTTCGGGATCCCCGGAATAGCTGAAAATCTCGCTGTACTCCCGCTGCTGCGCTCGCTCTGCCTCTTCCAAAGGGATCCCGGCGGCAGCCGCCAGCTCAGAGGCAGTCCAATCTCCAAACCCGATCAAATCCAAGCGGGAATCTTGACGCACCTGCTGCAGGATGCTGCGCAAGCGGGCATAGGGCAGTCCCAGAGCATACACATAGTAGGGAGGACGGTGTTGCCAGCGTTCGTCCAAAATGCCCGCCGGGAAATAATGCTCGGGAACGTAAACGGCGGATCCGTCCTCACAGATGAACGGATGCTCCAAGTGCAACTGCCGCCGCACATGTTCCAGTTGAGCGCGGGTGCGCAGGCTGTAGAGCACCAAGGGAATGGAGCGGCGCTCCAGAGCAGCCAAGGCTTGTCGGGCAGCACCATAACTGTTGGATTCCAGATCCAGCAAGCTGCCATCCAAACTGGTCAGGACAAGTCGCATAGGCGCAGGAGGGGAAAAGGCGCCGGCACCCTCAGAAGTCCAAGCAGGCCAATCGACCGGGATGCCCAAAGCGCCAACATTACCCATGATCCAACAGGTTGAGCAACCCAAACCGCCAAAATGACCCTCTAGGGTAGGTTCAAGGGCGGCGGGAAGCCCCGCACTGTAAGCGTGGCTAGTGTCCTGTGCCGAAGGCGCGATCCCCTGCATCCCCCAGCCCAGGCAGGATAAACCCTCGGTCGTTCAACCGCTCGTCGATCATGGCGCAGAAAATTTGCACCATGGGGTAGTGGGATCCCAGCCGCTGTAACCCCGGAGGCGCTGCCAAGACGCTGACAATCCTGACCAAGCTGAGATCGGACCCCCGTTTTTTCAGCTCATCCAAAACCCAGAGCAGCGTGCCCCCGGTGGCCAACATCGGCTCGGGAATGAGGATGCGCATCTGGGCGGGGATCCGCTCGGGAAGGCGATTGAGGTAGCAACTGGCCTGCAGCGTTTCCTCGTCCCGTACCATGCCGACGTGAAAAATCCGTGCCTGCGGCAAAAGGGCCTGACAACCTTCCAGCATCGCCAAGCCGGCCCGCAACACCGGCACAATGCCCAGCAGGGTATCCGGCGCGATGACCTCTGCGACAACGGGTTCCAAGGGCGTTTGCACCTGCACAGTCTGGGTGGGGATCCACTCCCGCATCGCCTCATAGGTCAGCCAACGGCCCAGCTCCGACATGGCCGTGCGAAACAGGGGCATGGGCGTCTCCACATCCCGAGCCACAGTTAGCCAGTGCTTGATGAGCGGGTGAGGAGGTACGTAAACACGAAGCTGCTGACTTGCCACCAGAGGACGCCTCAATCTGGGCGGTAGCATAGCGGGTTACCTCGGCAGAAAGCAAGCACTCCAATGGATGGAACCGCATGCCACTGGATCTCGTCTGCAAATGCCGGTAGCCGGAGATACTGATCTGCCCAAGCGTTTTGGGTTTGCTAGGGTGTCGCTGTTTACATGCGTCTTTGGCCACCTTAGTATCCTGTAAAAAGCAGGTTAGGGAGAATGGCTCATGGTTTCGTCTCGGCCCTCTGAATCGACCACCAAGGCTCTGAGCCGCCGTCAACTTCTCAAGGTAGGGGCCGCAGCCCTTGGGGGCGGCCTGTTGGCGGCGGGGGGTGCCCAAGCTCGGCGCAAGCCCTCTCCCACCCTGATCGTGGCTCAGGGATCCGGCCTGGAGCGCGTTTCCTACGCCACCAACTGGTATGCCCAGGCGGAACACGGCGGCTTTTATCAGGCGGTGGCGACCGGCATCTACCGCGAGCATGGCCTGGATGTCACCATCAAGATGGGTGGCCCCGGCATCAACATCACCCAGGTTTTGGCCGGTGGAGCTGCCGAATTTGCCATGGGGGGAAGCGTAGGGGTGATCAGTGCCGTGCGAGAAGGGATCCCCCTGGTGTGTGTGGCAGCCATTTTCCAAAAAGACCCGCAGATCCTCATGGCCCACCCCGGCACCCAGCGCTTTGAGGAGCTCAAGGGCCGCCCTATTTTTGTCTCGAAAGGGGGACTTGTCACCTACTGGCCCTACTTGAAGGCGCGTTTTGGCTTCACCGACGATCAGGTTCGCCCCTACAACTTCAACCCCGGCCCCTTTTTGGCGGATCCCAGCTCAGCTCAGCAGGGCTACCTGACTTCCGAGCCTTTTGCCATCCGGCAGGAAGGGGGATTCGAGCCGGTGGTCTTCCTCCTGGCGGATTTGGGCTACAAACCCTACGCCACCACCATCGAAACCCGTCGGCAACTGGTGGAGACCCGGCCCGACTTGGTGGAGCGATTTGTGGATGCCTCGATCAAGGGCTGGTACAGCTTCCTAGAGGATCCCCGTCCGGCGTATCGCTTGATCCAGCAGGACAACCCGGAAATGACCGATGCCCAATTGGCCTACAGCTTCGAGAAGTTGCAGGAGTACGGCATCATCTTGTCCGGCGATGCGCTGGAAAAAGGCATTGGCGCCATGACCGACCAACGCTGGCAAGACTTCTTCGACAGCATGACGGTGGCGGGCGTGTTTGAGCCAACCATCAACTACCGGGCTGCCTATACGCTGGACTTCGTCAATAAAGGCACTGCCTACTACACTGCCTGACCGGCAACACTACCCCGTCACCCAGCCACAGAAGCGGCTGATAGCCGGCCAACTGAGCTCCAACACATCGGTCAGGGCGTGGTCGCTCTCCACTGCCACCAGTTGGGCCCAGGGGCGACGGGCCACGTAGTCTCGGCTGGCTTGGATGGGAATGGTTTCGTCTTGGATCCCATGCACAATCAGGGTGGGCACCGGCCGTCGTAATGCCCCATCTGGGTAGCGTTGGGCATCGGTGACAAAACCGTATTCCAAAGGCAGCGGGCGCCCTTCTCCATAGTGAAACACCGTGAGTTGTCCGGTGCGTTGCCAGGTCTCCACCGCCTCGGCCCCCAGCCGCGGCAGCCAATGGCCCAAAAAGCCGAAAGCCGGCGCCAAGAGCACCAGGCGCTGCACACAAGGGTGCTGTTCGGCAACCCAGGCGGCCACCAAACCCCCCAAACTAGAGCCGATGAGGGTGACAGGAGGGTAGTTCATCTCGGCAAGCTGGTCGCCAACCTGCCGGATCTGGCGGGTCAAGGTGAGCTGGGCAAAATTGCCCTGGTTCAGATCGGGCACCTGAAGGGGGATCCCCACCTGCTGCAGCCGCTGCCGAAAAAAAGTTGCCTTGGCCGACTGGGGCCCAGAGCCAAATCCATGCAGGTAAATGGCCAACACGGAAAAAGATCCCTATGGCCCTGTGGCTGCCGAAAGCCAACCTGCGCCCAACACCACGCTGATGGAGAGGAAAAGGGTAGCCACCGTCCAGGTGATGCGGTTGAGGTTTTGCTCGGCACTTTTGGAGCTGGAGAACAACTGGGCCTGCCCACCAATGCCCGCCAACCCATCGCCCTTGGGGCTGTGCAGCAGCACCAAGATCACCAGCAAGATGGCCGAGGCCGACCAGAGAAACTCAAAAAATGCTTCCATCGCAGAGGATCCCCGTAGGGCAAGTTGCCAAAGCCATTATCGCCTAAAGCCCCATCTTAGCGCACTCTGTCTCGGCACCGCTGCCATTGCCAAATCCAGTCGCCAGGCCCAGACGTCTCTGCTCTCTCCAGGAATGTTGACCATTATTTCACCGCCTGGGCAAGTGCGCGGATCCCGGCTTGCAGACGTTCCTCGATGTCGGCCTCTAGCTGGAGTGTTCCGGCAGCATCAAACTGAATTTGAGAACTTAAGATGTAAACCCCTCTCAAAATATGGGTGGCCCCCATCACCGACAACACAGGTTTCATCGCAAAGTCGATGGCCAGCAGATGGGCCAGGGTTCCCCCGGTGGCGATGGGGAGAATCACTTTACCGGTAAAGGCGTCTTGATCCAGCAAATCCAGCAGCGCCTTCAACACGCCTGGATAAGAGGCTTTGTAAACGGGAGCAGAGATGACGATCCCGGCAGCTTGGGCCACCTTTTGCTGGATCTCCCTGAGTTGAGGGCTATCGAACTTGGCCAGCGCCAGATCCTCTGGCGGCAAGTCCCGCACCGAAACCAACTGAGTGGTCAACCCCAAATCCGACAGGATCGCGGCAGCATGATGCAAAATGGCTTCCGAGCGAGAAGGAGCGCTGGGACTACCGGAGAGCAAGAGGATGCTGGACATAGGTTGCAGACAGAATGCTGCCTCAGTTGTATCAGGGATCCCACGTGAAAGATGATGATAGACTAGAAAGGACAGGGCTTCAGGATGCCGGGCCCAGTCCTGTGCGGGCGTAGTTCAGTGGTAGAACGCTAGCTTCCCAAGCTGGATGTCGTGAGTTCGAGTCTCATCGCCCGCTTCTTGACACCAGACAAGCAAAACCCTCTTCCCCCGATCATTATTCGGTTCCAACCTACCCTGAGCCGATGTCGAGTTGGAGGGGGGCAAGGAGCCAGTAGAAGTTCTTGGGTCGGTGTCCGCTTAGGTAATCAAGCATGCAACTTTACGAGTCCGACTTCTATGCCTGGACGCAACAGCAAGCTGCACTGCTGAGAGCGGGGCAGTGGGAGCAACTGGATATCGCCAACTTGGTGGAGGAAATCGAGGCTTTGGGCAGGCAAGAACGCCGGGAATTGCTGAACCGGCTGGGGATCCTGGTAGGACATCTGCTGAAGTGGCAATTCCAGCCCCACCTGCGAGGCAAAAGTTGGCGGGCAACGATCACCGAACAACGCCGCCAGATCCAGCGGTTGCTCAGGGACAATCCCAGCCTCAAGCCCGATCTTTCGGCAGCCCTGCAAGAGGCTCATCAGGACGGGATCCTGGTGGTGGTGAGAGAAACGCCCCTGTCTGAGACAGATCTGCCGGCCCAGTGTCCCTACACATTAGAGCAGGTGATGGATCCCGACTTTTACCCTGGCAAGGAAGATCCCCCGTGATCTGCTCAGCCCGCCGAACCGGCAGCAGGGCCCCCGTGGGTCTCCACCGGGTTGTCCACCACTCGTCGCAGCACGCCGTTGACGAAAGCGGCGGCCTCCGGATCCCCGTATTTTTTGGCCAATTCTACGGCTTCGTTGATGGCGACCTTAACGGGGCTGCTGGCCAGGATCTCCATTTCCACCACCGCCAGGCGCAGGATATCGCGTTCGATCCGACCCACCCGCTGCAATTGCCAGCCCAGCAAAACCTTTTGCAAACGAGCATCAATCGCCTCTTTGTGAGCATGCAGAGCGGTTAACAGTTGCAAAGCATAGGCGCGCACTTCTGAAGATTGGGCAATGTGCAGTAGCTCTGGCATGGACAAGGCAACTCCCAGCCGGTTGACCGCCTGTTGGGACAACTGCACAACCTCATCCAGGATGTGGCGGACGCTGTGCAGTCGCTGTTCCATGTGTTCCAGGGCTTGGCCGGCGTTGCTGAGGGCCACTTGGGCTTGGTGGGCCAGCTCCAGCAATTCTCCCGGCGCGGTGTCGCGGGCGTTGGTCTCCGTCAGAGCCGTTTCCAGGCGCTGCAGATGTCGTTGGGCCTGCTGAAGGCGGACAGTAAGGGAGCGAGATCCGCCCTCTTCCTTGGCATCAGAAGCAGCCAATAACAGGGGATCACTCTCGTGCAGCAGGCGATCGCTGCGCTGAATTTCCGCCGCCGCCGTGGAGAGAGTTTCATGGGTCTCTTCCTGCAGGGCGCGGATGGCTGCCAGCAGCAAGTCCGCCAGTTGTTTTTCGCTCAGTTTGGCCGCCGTGGCCGGCAGTTGGTTGACCCCTAGCAGGGCCAGTTCGCGGGCAACACGCCGAGGTTGCATTGCAGAATACCCATGGTTTTGAACAACTGCCCCATCGGGCTTAGCCATGCTAGCAGGCTGCCGCGGGGCAAGGAAGAACCAGAGGCCTCGCTGTCAACTCGCTTCGGAAGGGCGGCTTAACACGCGAAACGCCAAAGATGCACTCTGCTCTTTGCCATAGGGGGATTGGCTGGAGACCGAGAGGGTGAGCCGCCGTTTGCTGCGAGTGATGCCCACGTATAGCAGCCGCAACCGCTCTGCCGCCAAGTCTAGAAAGGCCTGTTCGGTAGGAGAGTTGGCCTGCAGCTCCCAATACCTTCTGGGGCTGAGCTGTCGCAACTGGGCCAGGGCCTCTGCTTTCATGTCTACATCTTCCAAAAACTTCAGCCCCACCGGTCGCTCCCCGTGCTGGGCGGGAAACTCGTAGGCCGACACCTGGGGGATGAACACCTGATCCCATTCCAGCCCCTTGGCACGGTGCAGCGTGGCGACGGTGATGCTGCCCGGCTCGGGGTCGAAGGCAAAGATCTCCGAGGGCAGGTTGTTAAGGTGGCGATCCAGAATCACCTGAAATTCTTGGGCAATCTCCTGCCAATCGACCTCAGGCAGGGATCCCAGCACCTGCTCCAACTGGTCGATGACGTAGTGACCTACAAACAGTTCTTCCGGCTTGCGGTAGAGGCTTTGGACAATCACATTCAGCGCCTCTGCCCAGGGAGAACGCCCGGCCC
>NZ_JANSJB010000019.1:7947-13220 GCF_047462355.1 Synechococcus sp. H55.9
TAGTCGAGGGCCTTGCCCCCCAGCTCGTTGGTGGTGACCAGAATGGCCACCGTCTGGTCGGGGAAAGCTTGGGCGGCTGCCAGGGCCCACCGTGTTACCTCCTGCAGCTCCTCCTCCGGCGATCCGGCTACCCGGCGAAACTCCACCTGACCCTCGCTGGCCGGGGGATTCTGGCCGCCAGCGGTGGCCGGACGAATGTGCTGGGGAGCCAGGGCGGTGCGCAGGGCCGGGATGGGGTGCTTCTGGTTCACCCAGTCCACCAGGCGGTTGGCCAACTCGAGGATCTGGGGGGCGCTGCGGCTGGACTCTTCTAAGACTACTCGGGGATTGGCCTGACAAAAGGCGCGAAACAGCCGTGGCTCGGCGGTGGTGAAGGTGCCCATGATGCTTTGGTTGGGATCCCCCACCCGCACCAGGTTGCCGGCGCGCTGGCTGAGCAACCGCAGCAGCTCTTCCTGCAGGGGGGAGCTGTCCTGGGCCTCGTCCTCGAACAGGTAGTCGTACCAGCTTTGCACCTGCTGCCGCAGCACAGGGTCGCGCTCGATCAGCTCCACCGCCTGCCAGCCCAGGTCGTCGTAGTCCAGCTTGCCCAGGCGACGCAGCTCCGCCTGGTAGGCGGCATAGAGGGGGGCGGCCCAGCCCAGATAGCCCTCCCTGTCGGCAGGGATCTGCTCCGGCCCCAGACGCAGATTCTTGGCCGTGCTGATCACCGCCTGCACCATCTGCTGGAAGCTACGCCGAAACCGCGTCCGGTTTCGAACCACCTTCTGGTGGGAATCGTCGGGGGGAATCAGCGGCTCCCAGAGGTGGGTGTGGTGGGCGAGCCAGGCGCGGCAGAGACGGCTGAGCAGGCGCTCCTGTTCATATCCCTCCAGGATGGACAGCTCTTCCCAAAGGCCAGGGGCCTCCCGCAACACCCGCAGCGATAGCGAATGCAAGGTAAAAGCTTGGGTAAAGCGCTCCGGATAGCCCGCCTCTTGCAGGCGTTGGTTGATGCGGCTGATCAGATTGCCCCGCGCCGACCGCATGTAGGTGAACACCCCGATGCGCTCCGGCGGGATCCCTCGATTCAGGATGAGGTCGGCAATCAGCAGCTCCAGGATGAACGTCTTGCCGCTCCCCGGGACTGCCGCGATCCCCAGAGGTCCCGAACGATACGCCAATGCCCGTTGCTGTTCTGGACGCAGCGTGACTTGGGGAAAAGGAGAAGCAGCCAAACCCACCATCGGCTCCCTGCCTAGTTGAGAATAAAAGTCTCGATGGCCACCGCCACCCCATCTTCGCTGACAGGGGGAGCCACCCAATCGGCGTGGGGCAGCAGAGCCGGCGAGGCATTCCCCATCGCTACCCCGATCCCCGCATACCGCAGCATCTCGATGTCGTTGTCGCCATCGCCGATGGCCATCACCTGATCCGCCGACACCCCCAGCAGCTCTTCTGCCAGAAAACGAACGGCATTGCCCTTATTCACCGCCGGATGGGCGGCCTCCAAAAAAATCGGCTCCGAGCGAGTGAGGTAGAGCTGCTCAGGAGAATACTGCCGCCGCAGGGATCCCTGTAATGCCTGCAAAAACTCCGTATCTTCACAAACAGCCAGGATCTTGGTGGGGCTTTGCCCATATTGGGCGGGGGAAAGCATCTGGAGCGGCACCTGGGAGCGTTCGGCATAGGCTTGGCTGAGGGGGCTGAGCTCTCGCACATAGAGCTGGTCATCGATGTAGAGGTGCACCCCCACCGGCTGATCCTGCAGCACCTGCAACAGCTCCTCCGTCAGCCGCCAGTCCAGGCTCCAGTGTTTTAAGGTCTTTTGGCTGTCGGGATCGCGAATGAGCGCCCCCTGATAGCTGCAGAGGGGCATATCGGCCCCAATGGCGTGGTGAAACCGCTCGGCAGAGCGATGCATCCGACCCGTCGCAATCGCCACCCGCACACCTGCGGCTTTGGCTTTTTGAATGGCCCGCTGCACCGGCTCCGAAACCTGGTTGGAAGGCCCGGCAATCGTGCCATCGATGTCCACCACCAACAGCCGAATGTCCCTCCGGGATCCCCCTTCCTTTTTTTGCTCTTGGATTTGAGCCTCTGCTCCGGTTTGCATTGCCCCTCCTCCTGGCAACCTCCCAGACCCTAACACGACTGCGGTCGGCTCCGTCGATAGTCTCAATAGGCCAGATTGAAGTGATCCTGAGTTGGATGCTGAGAGGTCAATCGACGGGGATTAGCAATGGTTCAAATGGCCGGTTAAAGGGTTCGGATCCCTGCCCTCTGCTGTTTAAGGAAAGAGCATACAATTGAGGAAGACTAGCCCCGTGATGGACAGAAATACCGTGAACATGCTGAAACGAATTGGTCGCGTCTGCCGGCCTTTGCTAGCCGTTGCCCTGGCCTTGATCTTGGCTTTGGCCCCCGTGAGCGCCGTCTGGGCCCGCAGTGGTGGTCGTATTGGGGGCGGCTCTTTCCGGTCTCCGACGTTCTCTGCGCCCCGCTCCATTGGCCCTCGCTCGGCTCCGGTGTACCCCAGCTATGGGGGTGGGTTCGGGTTCCCCCTGGTGGTGCCCTTTTTCTGGGGGGGCGGTGGCGGCCTGCTGACACTGCTGCTCTTGATTGGGGCCGGCAGCTTTTTGGTGCGCAGCCTGCGCTCGGCTGTTTCCGAAGATGGAGAGGACGGGGTTGGCGACCCGCTGGTAACCGTGGCCCAGGTGAAAGTGGGCCTGCTGGCCAGCGCCCGGCAACTGCAAAAGGAGATCAACGCTCTGGCTCTGGAATCAGACACCCAGTCGCCGGAGGGGCTGAGCCAACTGTTGCAGAATGTCAGTCTGAGCCTGATGCGCTACAGCGACTACTGGGCCTACGGCCATGCCCAGGTGGAGAAGCTGCCCCTCCCCCGCGCCGAATCCCTGTTCTACCAAGCCTCTTTGCAAGAGCGCAGCAAGTTTAGCGCCGAAACCCTCACCAACCGCAATAACCAAATCCAACAGGTTCCCCAAGCGGCGCTGAAGCGCGCTGCTGCTGGGATCCCGGACGTGGGCGAATACCTGGTGGTAACTCTATTGGTTGCGTATCGTGGCAACTTGGGTACACTACCTGTAGTTAATTCCGTGGCGGAGCTGCGGCAGTGTCTGATGCAGTTGGCTGCCATCCCGGCCGAGCGGATTGTGGCCATCGAGGTGCTGTGGACGCCGCAGTTGGAGGGAGACACCCTGTCGGCGGAGGCGCTGTTGACCGAGTACCCGGAAATGCGGCTCCTGTGAGGGAGCTGGGCTGAGGAGACGGCAACAGTCGGCTGAGTGTCTCAACGCCTCGGGATCCCCACCGTGAGGCCAGAGAGGTTCTATGTCCGGGTTGGATACTTCAGCAGCCAGGGGCCGTCGTTCTCCTTGGGTATGGTCTGGCCAAGCGAGGCAGGCAGATTCTCTGTTTGATGAGCTGTTTGGGGATCTGGAGCACAGCCTTGAGGCAGAGGGAGCGGAGGAGTATCCCTATTTGGGTACGCGCCCCCCGTTGCTTTCCCGCCGTTCTTCGGCTGGCGGCGGACTGCTGCTGGGTTTAGCTTTGGCGGCCACGCTGGTGGCGGGGCTGGCTTTTTGGATGACTCTGCGCCCGCGATCAGGGGTTTTCTCACAGGCCGATCCACCTCGGCAAAGAGATCCCGATCTCGTCGAGGCGCTTGGGCCTGCCTATTCCGCTTCCCTGCCAGCCCAAGAGCCGTCCTCGGCTTCAGAGGAGGAAGGTCGCCTGGATCTGCCTGAAAAGGTTATCTCTCAGGAGCCCAGCGGAGAGGTCGTGGCCAAGCCGGCGGCGAGAACGATCCCTGCAGCGGCAGCCAGCGCTCCTCCTGCCGCTCGAAGGTCTGCTCCGCCGGCGCGGATCCCGCCTCAACCGCCGCCCCAGATGAAGTTGGTGGGGTTGATCCACGATCCGGGTGCCCCTAAAGCCTTGATCTTGGTGGACAACGTGGTGCGGCAGGTGCCGGTCGGCCAGGCGGTGAAAGGAGAGTGGCGAGTCATCTCCATCAGCCCCTACGGGGTGGGCGTGAGCAACGGCGTTCGCAGCGTTACCTTGCAGTTGGGGTTGTCGCAACGGATCTAGATATCTCTCTTTTGTCTGGAGAGGGATCCCCGTGGAAGGTTGGATCGATAAAGAAAAAGGGAGAAGGGGCAGATGAAATTCGCCAAGCTGGGGCGAATGAGCCGCGGCAGAGTGGGATTGGGCTTAGCTTTGGGGTACCTCTGTCTCGGTCTGTTCGCTTGTCGCAGTGCGCCCCCCTCTTCTGGCTCTCCATCTGGGATCCCGCCGGCCTACGCCCATCGCCCGCAACTGCAAGGGAAGGCAGTGGTGGAGCTAGAGGTGCAAACTGCTGAAGGAGTGGGCAAGGTCCTCTTGGAGATCCGCGGAGAGGAGGCGCCCCTTACCGCCGGCCAGTTTGTGGATTTGGTGCAGCGGGGCTTTTACAACGGTCTCACCTTCCATCGGGTGGAGAAAGATCCCCAGCCCTTTGTGGTGCAGGGCGGGGATCCGCGGGGAGATGGCACCGGCGGCGCCCCAGAGCCGGGCAGCAGCCGCTTGCGCACCATCCCTCTGGAGATCCAGGTGCGCGGAGAGCCTCACCCCCGCTACAACACGTTGATCGAGGATCCCATCGCCCTGAGCAAGCTGGCCTTGCCCCATCGCTTGGGGGCGGTGGCCATGGCCCGTTCCAGCCCTCTCGACTCGGCTTCTTCCCAGTTTTATATCGCCCTCTCTGCTCTGCCGATCCTGGATGGGCGCTATGCCGTGTTCGGCTATGTCACCAGTGGCATGGAGTGGGTGGAGCGCCTGCAGGTGGGGGATGTGATCCGCTCGGCGCGGGTGCTGGAAGGAGCGGACTTGCTCAGGTATCCAGCAGGAGCAGATCAGACGGCGGCCCCCGGCGGTTTATGATAGGCAGCAGCTCTGCTGCTGGTTCGGCTGTCGTGGCTTGGGGAGGGGAGGGTTTTGTGCTCGCCCTCTCCACCAACCTGTGGGCGCCTTTTCATGCATGAAGACGCTTTTTCTCCTCTTGAACCCCTAGACGAGCTGCCACCTCACTCGCCGCCGGAGGTGGATGTGGAGCGGATGCTGCAGCAGTTGCAGGATCCGGATCCCCGTTTGCGGATGCAGGCGGCCCGCGCCTTCTGTGAGATCGAAGAACCCCGCGCCATCCTGCGCCTGTTGGCTTTGCTCAGGGATCCCTGCCCGTTGGTGCGGGTGGGAGCGGCCTATGCCCTGGGTCGCAATCCGGATCCCGCTGAGGTGGA
>NZ_JANSJB010000019.1:13320-25030 GCF_047462355.1 Synechococcus sp. H55.9
GCGGCAGCCCTCTGTCGGGGTTTGGCCCACGATCCGGTGGCGGCAGTCCGCGGCAACTGTGCCTGGAGCTTGGGGATCCTCGGGCAACAGGTGAAATTGGCTCTCGAGGATCCCACCGTTTACGCGATGTTGAAAAGGCAGTTGCTGACAAGCGCCAGCCGCGATCCCGATTGGGGAGTGCGGGACGATGCGCGGCTTGCCCTCCTAAAATTAGCGGATCCCGACTTGCCGGAGCAACTGGATAACCTTAAGTAAGCTACCTGACACGACTACCCCCGGCCCCTCTCCCTCAGGGAGTCAGCCCAAGCGCTCCGCGCCGCTAACGCGACCACCCCCAGCCCCTCTCCCTCAGGGAGTCAGCCCTCACCCCCAGCCCCTCTCCCTCAGGGAGAGGGGAGTTAGGGATCGAGGCAACGAACGGTTTCATTGCCATTGGAAACGACTGTAACTGGGCGACGGCTTCAGCGCACCAGATCGAGCAGCCAGGCAAAGTAGAAGCGGCTTTGAATGGTTTGCCGTTGTTGCACTTTCCAGCCCCACTCGGCAAGGTGGCCCACCAGCGTCGCCTCGCGGTGCTGATAGGCGCGGGTGGTCTTGCTGGGGCCGGGGAAAAACTCCCCCACTTTCTTCAGCAGCGTCAGCCAGGGAGTTTTGGGAGCAAAGCTGAAGAGCAGACGAGACTTGGCCAGTCCGGTCAGGTGCCTGAGCATGCGCAGGGCGTCGGCTTCGGGATAGTGGATCATCACATCCAGGCAGACGACGACATCGTACTCCCCCGTCAGTTCCTCCAAATCCAAAACCTGAAACTGGGGGTTGTCTGTGGATCCCAGCTCCATCTGTTGGCGGCGACGCGCTTCGTTGACCATTTGCTCGGAAATGTCGCTGGCGAACACCTGCGCCCCGCGGGCGGCCAAAGGCAAGCTAAGGCTGCCCACCCCGCAGCCGGCATCGCAAATGCGCAAACCGGAGGGATCCCCCAGCCATTGCAACACCGTCTCGACCGTGCGGGCATGGCCCAGTCGAATATCTTTTTGGACGAAATTGACTTCCTCGTTGCCGTAAATGCGGCGCCAGCGCTCGAAGCCGACCGTGTTGAAATAGTTGCGGACGATGGCTTTTTCTTGCATAAGACTGCTAGTTGTATGCCGGGATCTGCCGGGGAATCACTCCTGGGCGGGCAGATTAGGGATGCGGATTACATTTTACCCCGAAGCCGCTGCCGCCACTCCCAGCGCCTGTCCCATGCCTGTATTAGAATTAACTTGCCTTCACCGGAATAAAACTCAATGACGGAAGCTGAGATTGCCCAGGCGTTGCAGGCCAGCTTGGCTGTCCCTGTCAAAATTGCCGTCAAACGTCGCCAGGGCCATTTGCACGTTCTCCTCAACCGCTCCCCGCAAACCCAGCTCGACTACCCCCATCTCACCCAACAGGTGCGAGCCGCGCTGGAGGCATTTGGCCTATCCGGCCTGGAGCAGGTGACGGTCTATGGACGCACCTCGGGACATTCCGAATACGAGTGGCAGCAAACCGAGCCGCTGCGGGATCCTCTCTTGGGTGCTGAGGAGACCACGCTCGTGCTGGAAAAACAAAGCAATCGGCTGCTGCAGGATCCGACGCTGGTTGCTCCCGATTCCGCCGGCCCCCAGCCTGAGCCCAGAGAAAAGGCTGCCGACAAGAAAGCTGCTGGCAAAGGCGGATCCCCTATTGCCTGGCTGTGGCCGGCGGTGCTGATGGTCGGGATGGGGGGGGCGGTTTTGCTCCTTTTCTTTCTCTAGAAAGCAGCCTGGCTGGGGATCAAGCCGGCTGTGGTGAAGGCCGGGATCCAGACGGGGCTGGGCGAGTCGAAGCCGCCCTTTGCAGGGCATCCTGCAGCATCCGCTCCACCAGCTCCGTAAACGTCCACCCCAGCGCCGCTGCCGCATCAGGGCAAAGCGAAGTGGGGGTCATGCCGGGCAACGTATTCACCTCCAGCACCCAGGGGTTCTCGTCGGCATCCACCCGCAGATCCACCCGCGCCAGGCCCTCACATCCCAACACCTGATAGGCCCTCAGCCCTGCCGCCTCGCAGCGGGCCAATCCTGACCCCGTGAGGGAACAGGGGATCAAATGCCGCGAGCCGCCGGGGGCATACTTGGCTTCATAATCGTAAAAATCCCCCTGGGCGGGGATGATCTCAATCGCCGGGAGAACCTGGCCGGAGAGGATGGAGAGGGTGATCTCCTTGCCGGGAATGTAGCGCTCCAGGAAGACCCGCGAGGAGACCGAGCTGGCCAACTCCAGCCCCTGAGCAAATGACCTCTCATCCTGGACAATGCTGATCCCCACCGTCGAGCCGTTGTTGCTGGGCTTCACCACCAGCGGGGATCCCAAGTGCGCCACGCACTCGGCCCAGGAGAGCGGTTGCGCTTCATCCCAGACCAGCCACTCAGGGGTGGGGATCCCTGCGCCGCGAAAGATCTGCTTGGACACCAGCTTGTCCATGGCCAGAGCGCTGGCCAACGGCCCGGATCCCTGGTAGGGCAGGCCCAGCCACTCCAGCATCCCCTGCACCACCCCATCCTCGCCGCCGGGGCCGTGCAGGGCAATCCAGACGAAGTCGCAGCCGGCCTGCCGTTCCTGCCAAAGGCGCAGCGGCAGATCCTCCTCCGGGTCGATCAGCTTCACCCGATGGCCCAAATCTTCCAAAGCCCGCTTACAGGCTTTGCCCGTTACCCAAGAAACCTGACGTTCTGCCGAACGACCCCCTGCCAAGACAACAATGTTCATGGCTTAACCCCAAAGCACTCCCCACTCTCAGCAACCGGCACCAGGATAGCCGCATCCCCTTACTCTAACCTACGAAGGAGGACGTCGGCGGCGCAAAAACTCGGGAATGTCCAAGCCCCCGGAAGCAGGGGGCTCAGGCTCAGGGGGCTGCCGAGGCGATGGCTCAGGGCTAGGAAAGGTGGGCTTGCGCGTCCCCACCCCCACCTTGTTGGCGACAGAGGCTTTGGGTGCAGAAGCGCTGGCGGCGGCCCGCGATCCGTCAAAACCGGTGGCGATGACGGTGATGCGCACCTCCCCTTGCATACGCTCGTCTTGCACGGTGCCGAAGATGATGTTGGCTTCTGGATCCACTGCCTCGGCGATGATCTCAGCCGCTACTGTGACCTCGTGCAATGACAGATCCAGCCCGCCGGTGATGTTAAAGAGCACGCCCTTGGCCCCCTCAATGGAAGTTTCCAGTAGGGGAGAAGACACGGCGGTAATGGCGGCTTCGCGGGCGCGGGACTTGCCGGATCCCATGCCAATGCCCATCAGGGCGGTGCCAGCATCGGCCATCACGCTGCGCACATCGGCAAAATCCACGTTGATCATGCCGGGGATGAGGATGATGTCGGAGATGCCCTGCACCCCCTGACGCAAGACATCGTCCGCGACGCGAAAAGCCTCGTGCACAGGAGTTTGCTCGGAGATCACCAAGAGCAGCTTGTCGTTGGGGATCACGATCAGGGTATCGACCGCCTCCTGCAGCGCTTGGATCCCTTCTTCGGCCTGCTTGGTGCGCCGCTTGCCCTCAAAGGAAAAAGGCCGCGTCACCACCCCCACCGTCAGGGCGCCGCTGGCCTTGGCAATCTGGGCAACCACAGGCGCTCCCCCTGTCCCTGTGCCCCCTCCCATGCCGGCGGCGATAAAGACCAAATCTGCCCCTTTGAGAGCTGCTGCAATTTCTTCGCTGGACTCTTCGGCGGCTTTCTGACCAATGGCCGGGTTGCCGCCTGCCCCCAGCCCGCGGGTTAACTTTTGCCCGATTTGCAGACGGCTCACCGTTGATGTCGAGCACTGCGCAAGGGCCTGAGCATCCGTGTTGATACTCCAAAACTCAACACCCTTGAGGTTGCTGGCCGCCATCCGACTGACCGCGTTGCCACCTCCCCCCCCTACGCCCACCACCTTAATTTTCGCGGCATTGCTCGGCATGTTCTCCTCTGGATGATCCGCCGCCTTGGTCTGGGCTCCGTTTCTCTCGTACTCGACCTGAGAGTCCTCCCCCACGTAGCGCTCACTCCAGGGGGAAGGCGTTGACTGGGCTTGCTCCAAACCCTGCCCAGGATTGGGGGGATGGAAGTCCGACCAATTGTTGGATGGCATGTCAGCCCTCAAGATAGCTTAATTCTGGCAAATATTGAACATGCTAGCTGATTTAATATAAGGCAACTCTCCCCCGATGCCAACGGTGAAGACGTTTGTGGATCTTCATAGGCGGATGCAGCTTTCGTACTTTGCCTATGAATCTTCTCTCGCAGTTAAGCTTCCTCTTTTGTACAAGCGAGGTTCCTATCGAAGGGTATGTATTCCCGAACACCTAGTAGGTAGAGCCCAAATTAGGGCAAACTGTTGCCCCCAGCGCGCTTCGGTCAGAGCCGAGCTTGCGCTTGCCTAAAAGCTAACCTTGCGTTTTCTTTTCAGAGTATTCGATAATACTCACCCCTCCCAATTAGAGCCTGGCAGACCAATCGCCAATTTTTGCCGATTTTTAATGCTGAGGTTTGGGTATTCTGCAAACTACCCGAGGGCTTCCGCGCCGAAAGAGTCAGTGGGGGGGTTGCCGTCAGGGATCCGCCCATAGGCTTAGAGCGGCTGCAAATGGATCTCCGCGTTCAGCCGCTGGGGCAGGGAAATTTTAAACACGTCCCCCTGATCCATTTCCTGGGCCGTCGTCATGCTGGCCAGGGCCTCTACCACTTCTTCGGAGTTGGCGGTCAGCACGACAACGGGGCGCTCGCCGGCGACGGGGAAATCGTGCCAGGTGCCGCGGTGCAGCAGCAGCCCGTGCCCAGGGGGGAATCGCAGGGCTTGCACTTTGTCGAGATCGGGGAGGGTTTTGGGATGGTTGGGGGGAGCCATCACCATGATGAACGGCTCCTGCCCCAGGCCGACAAACAACTGGGTCATGCGCAGGTGGCGCTCCAACCAGAGCACAGGCGGGTAGCCGGGCAGGATCTTAGCAGTACGGATAACGGCCTTGCCGGTGTATTGAAAGTCAATGTTCTGCCCTTCTAAAACACGCCCCTGATAAAAAGGGATCCCCAACCCGGGATGGGCTACATCGTCCCCCAGCAGTTGGCCAAAGGGCCGCACATTTTCAGGGGTTGCCTCCACAATCGGCACCCGGACAACGGTGGTGGCAGTTGTGCTCATGGTTCTTGCTCTTTGTTCGCTTCAGAGTCCATTTAACTGGCCATCTTAATAAAAGCGACAGGTAAAGAAACGGTTTTCCCAGTAACGGTCTGGGCTTCCTCAGTTCCTGTTTATTTTTTGGGGCCTTGCGAGTTAAGCCACCGCTCGATGATGTGGTGAATTTGCCGGGCGGCAGTGCCGTCGCCGAAGGGGTTTTGGGCTTGAGCCATGCGGGCATAGGCCTGGGGATCCGTGAGCAATTCTCGGGCCGCCTGCAGGATTTTTTCGGGGTGGGTGCCCACCAGGCGGGCGGTGCCGGCGGCAACGGCTTCCGGGCGTTCGGTGGTTTGCCGCAGCACCAGCACCGGTTTGCCCAAAGCTGGCGCCTCTTCTTGAATGCCGCCGGAGTCGCTGAGAATGAAGGTGCAGCGCTGCATGGCGCTCACCCAGCAGGGATAGTCCAAGGGATCGGTGAGAAAAACCCGCTCCCGGGATCCCAACAGGGCCTGCAGGGGATCCCGCACCACCGGGTTGGGGTGGAGGGGCAACAGAAGGGCGGTATCGGGGAACTCGGCCAAAAGTTGCAGCAGGGCCTTGGCGATGGTTGTGAGGGGATCCCCCCAGTTTTCCCGCCGGTGCACGGTAACCAACAAAACCCGATAGCGCTCCCAGTCCAGGCCAGGGATGGGACAGGGGAGCCCGAGGGAGGCCACCTGCAGCAGGGCATCGATGACGGTGTTGCCGGTGCAGTAAATGGAGCCGACCACGTGGCTGCGCTTAAGGTTCTCCACCGCCTGGGGGGTGGGGGCAAAGTGCAGGCTGGCCAACTGGGAGATGAGGCGGCGATTGGCCTCTTCGGGGAAAGGATGGTAGAGATCATCCGTGCGCAGGCCGGCTTCCACATGCCCCACCGGGATGCGTTGATAGAAAGCGGCCAGAGCAGCAGCGAAGGCGGTGGTGGTGTCGCCCTGCACCAGAACCAGTTGGGGCTGGCGCTCCTGAAAATAAGGCTCAAGGCCGCGCAGGGTGGCTTCGGTGATATCGGTCAGGCTTTGGCGGGGACGCATGATCCCTAGATCCCGATCCGCCTGCAGGCCAAAAAGTTGCATCACCTGATCCACCATCTCCCGGTGTTGCCCGGTCAAGATTACCTCGGTGCGCAGATGGGGACTGGCGCGCAGGGCTTGGATCACCGGGGCCAGCTTGATGGCTTCGGGCCGCGTGCCCAAGATCACAGAAACCAGGGGAAGGGTGGCCATAGGTTTATGGGCAGCGGTTTCCCCAAGCTCACAAGCCGCCAGGATAGGGATTTTGCTCAGTCAGGCTGGGAGCAGAACCCGGAAGAGGTTGTGCTCTCTTGTTCACTTACCCCGATCTTAGCTCCCCAGCCACTCCGCTGATCGTTCACCGGATATGCCGGACAGAAAAAGGTTGACGGGATCCCCCTTTGGCAACTAGCCTAAAAAGGGCTGAAGAGATCCTCTTCAGGCTGTCCGGGTTGTTCCGGTTCAACTTTCTTGGAGGAAAACGTTCAACACCATGGACGCTTCTGGCAGTTGTAGCACTGGCCGGCAAGGATCGCTCTTCGGGGATCAAATCCTTGGAGACCTACATCCTACTGGTGTCTTCCTTTTTCCCGCTGACAGCTTCAGTCGTCGCTTGAGAGGATCCCGTTTCGCCAACGCGAAGGGGCAGGAGAGCTTTCTCAAATAGCTTCTGGCTTGGGTGGCTCTCTCGGTCGGCGACGAACAGATGGGCTGAGCAGAGCTCGACCTGAGCATCGGAAAAGGGAAAATCAGGAGTGCTTCAAAGGGGACTTCCCCTGGCTTTGGCTTTTGTAGGTGTTCGTGGGCCAGGGGATCCCTTTTATCGACTTGGGCTTTTGGGCTTCGAGTCGGGTCTAAGGTTTTGTGAGGCGTTCAGCTTCAGGGCTCCCATGAGCTTTGGAGCACGAGTTGGCCGTTGCCCTCCGGGTCTTTTATCCGGCTAACTTCAACCTTCGGAGGTTTGTTATGCGGCAAAACATGCTTCGCGATCTTCTCTCTCCCGCCTCTTTGGAAGCCGCCAAGCGAGCGGCCAATCGTGCCCCTATTGCCGAGCTGGTGCAGCAGTTAATGGAGATTTCTCCACGGCAGCGGGTTTTGGCTTTTCGCCTGTTGGAAAAAGACAAAGCTATGGCGGTATTTGAGTATCTGCGGCCCGAAGAACAGGCCGATCTCATCCGCAGCATGGAAGACCCAGAGGTGATCCGGCTGGTGGAAGCCCTACCCCCAGACGAGCGGGTGCGTCTATTTGAGGAGCTGCCGGCCAAAGTTACCAAGCGGCTGATCGCCAACCTCAGCCCAGAAGCCCGTGAAGCCGTGAATATCCTGCTGAACTACCCGGAGCGCAGTGCCGGTCGGCTGATGAACCTGCGCTACTTGGCGGTGCGCGATACCCTCACCGTCGGGGCGGCTTTGGCCAGCGTGCGCGACTCCCAACTGGGGGACGACGAGCTGGATGTCATCTTTGCGGTCGATGACCAGCGGTTCTACAAAGGTCTGGTGCGCACCGTGCGGCTGGTGAAAGTGGATCCCGACCTACCCATTCGGGAGCTGATCGAAGGATCGGATATTGTTGCTCGGGTTACCGATCGAGATTTGCAAGCAGCCCGCCTGCTTAAGGATTCCGGCTTGCCGGCCATTCCGGTGGTAGACAGCGAAGGGCGCTTGGTGGGGGATATCACCTTTGAGGATGTGATCAACTTGGTGGAAGAGGAGGCTACGGATGCGGCTTTGGCCCAGGCCGGGGTGGCTAGCTTGCTCAGCCGCGATAAGGTGTGGAGCGAGCGGCTGGTCAAGGGATCCCGCTGGTATTCTGTGCGTTTGCGCCTCACTTTTTTGATCATCACCCTGATCGGCGGCATGTTGGTGGGGGGAGTGATTGAAACCTTTGAGGAAGTGTTGCAGGCAGTTACAGCGGCGGCTGTTTTCATCCCGGTGATCATGGATATGGGCGGCAATGTTGGCACCCAATCCACCACCATCTTTGCCCGTGGTCTCGCCTGGGGCCATATCAACGTGAAGCAGTTTCTTGGCTACTTGCTGCGAGAAGCCAGTATTGGCGGCATTATTGGTGTCATTCTAGGGGTTGCGGCTGGGGTGATTGCTTACTTCTGGCAGGGAGCACCCAATGGGATCCCACAGTTGGGTCTCGCAGTGGGCCTATCTATGGCCATTGTGTTGACTTTGGGAGCTTTTCTGGGAGCGATTCTGCCCTGGATCCTCTTAAAGCTGGGCTTTGACCACGCTCCCGGGGCAGACCCTTTCATCACCACCATCAAAGACTTCACCGGTCTCTGGGTGTATTTCACCCTGGTAGCTTGGCTGGTCGGCGTTGAAGTCGAGCTCTGAGGCCGCTCTTTTCCCCTTGCAGTCCAACTTCGGCTCCCAGGCTACCCCCGGCCTGGGGGAGCTGGTTTGAGATTGAATCCGATTATTCGTTCAGGAGGTGTGCCATGACCTTGAAAGCTCCTTCCACCACAGCTCAGTTCCGGTTGCTGCTGCAGCGCTACGCCCATCGAGTCAGCATAACCTGCGCTTTAGAAACAGGTGGTAAGCTGGCCCCAGAAGTGGCCTTTGCTCAACTGGAAACCCTCTGGCAGGCTCTGGAACAGGCGGCCAAAGCCCTTGGGATCCCAGATGTAGCCGACTAGCCCTCACTCCTCCACGAGAACTGGAGCCTGACCTATGACCTGGATCGACTTCACCTTCCGCCTAACGGTTGCTTTTATTTTGGGATCCCTCATCGGGTTGGAGCGACAGTGGCGGCAGCGCATGGCCGGCCTGCGCACCAACACCTTGGTGGCCACCGGTTCAGCCTTGTTTGTCATGCTCTCAGTTCTCACTCCTGATGAAAGCAGCCCGACCCGCATTGCTGCCCAGGTGGTGTCGGGGATCGGCTTTTTGGCCGGGGGCGTCATCCTCAAAGAAGGGGCCAGCGTGCGCGGCTTGAACACCGCTGCCACCATCTGGTGTGCGGCTGCCGTGGGAGCCTTTGCCGGGGCGGGGTATATTCCCCAAGCCGCTATTGGGGCAGGAGCTGTGCTGATTTCCAATATTCTGCTGCGCCCCCTGGGCTACCGCATCAACCAGCAGCCCCTCAAAGGCACAGAACTGGAACTGGTCTATGAGTGTTCATTTATTTGCAAAAGCCATGCGGAAGCCCACCTGCGCGCTCTGCTGCTGCAGGGCATAGCCCCTTCCCATCTCAAATTGCGAGCTCTCTACAGCGAAGATCTGGAGAACAAGCCCGACCTCGTTAAAGTCGAAGCGGAGCTGGTTACTCAAACCCGCGATGACCAGGCTCTAGAACAGGTTGTCAGCCGCCTCAGCTTAGAGCCAGGAGTGATTACTGCCCGCTGGCGGATCATCGAACAGGAATTTGGATAATCCGAACTTTTTCTCCCGACTTCATGGAAGTTCTATAGCCAAAAGGCAGAATGTGACCAGCTCAACACAGAGCGGACCCTTGGGATATGAGGCGAGAGGAGATTTTGTAGTCCAAGCGGAAGCAGATCCTATAGTTGTGGTTATTTCAAACCCGACTACACTCCTCGGTGCTCCGCTTCACTGACGCAACAAACTGTTTCATGACCATTTGAAATAACTACAATCGTTTACCCTAACAATTCCCAACTGGTTACCAACGCAAACAGCAGAAACAAGCCGCCCCCCACCCAATGCACAGCCCGTTCAGAGATGTGGGCTGCTAAGAAGCGACCACCCACCACCGCCAACCCCACCATCAGCCCATGGCCGAGGGTGGCCCCTGCCCAGACACTCAATCCCGGATGGGTGGCTGCCAAAGAAACGG
Source organism: Synechococcus sp. H55.9 (assembly GCF_047462355.1). NCBI lineage: Bacteria > Bacillati > Cyanobacteriota > Cyanophyceae > Synechococcales > Synechococcaceae > Synechococcus > Synechococcus sp. H55.9. The sequence continues at coordinate 23,338 of NZ_JANSJB010000019.1, forward strand.
TAGCAATCTGAGTTTTGTCCCCGAACTCGGCCAAGGCGGTCAGGCTAAAGGCCTCCCACACAACAGCCCAAGCCCCGCCGTGGCCAGCGCCTTTTGCTTCGGCTTGCTCCACCAGTCTGAGGGCTTCTTTCTCTTCTTCCTTCTCCTGCTGGGGAGTCATTTGGTAAGCTTGCCAGAGCATTCTTAGTCCAAAAGCCGCGAAAACTCCAGCCGATAGCACTCGCACACCCAGGGGTGGCAGCAGCTTAAAAAGCACTTTCCCGGCCACCACCGCCAGCAAGGTCATAGCGGCCAAAGCCAGCCACGTTCCCAAAAAAACCCAGCGGCGCGGGTGGCGCATAGCCAGAATCAGGGGGGTAAAAAAGGTCTTGTCCCCAAATTCCGCTACCGTGACCAATAACAAACTGGACGCAAAACCAGCCCACATTGTTTAGCCTCCAACCTCTCTTGTGTGTGGAATTGGCTCACACCCGGAGGCGAAGGCTGGAGAAGTCAGACGGACTCACCAAGCTCACCTCCGCGTGAACTCAGTGAAAGTCTCGTCACCAAAGCAAGATCCTCTGCTTGCCTTGTCTCTTGCACCGGGCTGTTTTCAGCCAGTATGTCGATGCAGAGGGCGGTAAGCCGCCTGACTACTCCCTTTCCAGCCTGAATGGTAGCATGCTCAGCTCATCAAGAAAAGCTCTCCGTTCGCGCCCGTAGCCCTTTGGGATCCCTGACATGCCGTGCCTTGCCGATGTTGATGCTGCTTCCCGCAACTATGCAGGAGAGACAGGTTATCATGGTCACGGTTCAAGAAAAAATCAGGAGAAGACCACGTGGATGCAAAGCTAGTCTTGGTGGGGGTTGCTCTTGCCCTCTCTTTGGCAAGTTTTTACTTCGGCACCCGCAACGGCTTTTACGACACCGACAAATATCACGGCAATGGCTCCGCCCACTAGAGCTGAGCACTGGTTTTTTCTTGGTATTTTTTCATGGATCCCTTGCCCAGAAGAGCTTCCCGCCAGAATACAGGCGATGCTGGAGAGGGCTGGGTGCGGCAATATCTGTGTCAGCAAGGCTGGCAGATCCTGGCTCAGCAATGGCGCTGCCGTTGGGGTGAGTTGGATCTGGTTGCCCACAGAGCAGATGTGCTGATTTTTGTAGAAGTGAAAACCCGCAGCCCCGGTAGCTGGGATCAAGGTGGGCTTTTGGCGGTTGCGATCCCCAAGCAGCGACGCTTGATCCGAGCTGCCCAGGCCTTCTTGAGTCAGCATCCTCACTTTTGCGAATTGTCCTGCCGCTTTGATGTCGCCTTGATAGAGCGCCGGCCCTCTCAAGAAGGGGCAAGCTATGTGTTGGTTGATTACCTGGAAGCAGCTTTTGAGATTTTTTGAGGCCAACTCACCTTGCTTGTCAAGACTACCGGCCTCAATAGGATCATCCAAGTGGCTGATGTGTGGCGGCCCTGGCCTATTTTTTTCTGGCCAGGAAGATCATGGTTAGTTAGACCGCGAAAAGAGAGTCTTCCCCCGGATCCCTTTCCGTTCGCGCTAGCGGGCCGTAGGCCTTGGATGGGATACAAGATTGGCCCAGACGACCGACCACCGAAAACAGCTCCGCTTGTTCCACTACGCCCTTGAAGCGCCCTTCTCGATCTACAACGGCGATGGGAACTTCTCGATCCCAGTAGCGAAATAGCTCCTCCAAGCTG